>NZGD01000278.1 GCA_002690925.1 Rhodopirellula sp. | reverse complement strand
GGACTCGGGCAACCAGGACTCGGGCAACCAGGACTCGGGCAACCAGGACTCGGGCAACCAGGACTCGGGCAACCAGGACTCAGGTAATAAGAATTCTGACAGCGACTCAAATGATGCTGACCCTCAATCAAAATCAGATTCTGGTACTGGAGCATCGCAAGCTGGCAGTGGCACCGGTGGTGACACTCAAGGAGAGGCATCGGAGTCGCCCATCCCACCAGACCCTGTCAACGTTGACTATGCGAAGAAAGCAACCGACATGGTGCTTGATTATCTGGAAGAAACTCGCGACACCCCCGACCAGGAACTACTGGATCAACTGAACTGGAGTGAGGATGATCTCGAAAGGTTTGCAGAACGCTGGCAAAAAGTTCGCAAGATGCAAAACGATCCAACTTCAGGACCTAACCAAGACATCGAAGATGCTTTAAAAAGCTTGGGTCTTCGCACACCCACAGGCCAAGCCAACCAAATCCGTGAATCGGCAGACTCACTTCAGGGCATTCGAGACTCGGGCAACCGCCAACCGCCACCAGCTGCCTACCGCGATGCTTTCGACGCATTTCGTCGTGCAATGGGACGGGGAAAGTGAGTTAACCTACGAACACCTCCCCACTGGGTTCGCGAGTTCGATCTGTTGGGTTATTCTCTTGCTGGTGACATTCCCCCAGTATGAGAAAGATCGATGCCTCAAACCGCCAACCGCACCTTA
The DNA here is from genome assembly GCA_002690925.1 of Rhodopirellula sp. GTDB lineage: Bacteria > Planctomycetota > Planctomycetia > Pirellulales > Pirellulaceae > Rubripirellula. The sequence goes on along the minus strand of NZGD01000278.1, from coordinate 30,224 downwards.
TTTCGCAATGCCAATGTTGTCCTGCCTGACGAGGTTCGCGAAGGTTCTGTTCTCATCGAGAATGGCATCATTCTGGATGTTGATGCTGGCTCAGCAGTGCAAGCGGACCAAGTGGTTGATTGCACAGGTTTGCATCTACTGCCGGGTGTTATCGATGACCAAGTTCACTTTCGTGAGCCTGGGCTGACCCATAAAGAAGATCTTGAGTTTGCATCAAAGGCTTGCGCGGCGGGCGGTGTGACGGCTTTTCTAGAAATGCCGAACACGAAGCCACCAGCAATCACAATGGCAGGAGTGCAGGCCAAAGAGCAGCTAGCTTCCAATAAGTCGCGGGTCAACTACGGGTTTTATATTGGGGCCACACCTGACAACGTCGCAGAATTGTCTCAGGCTACAAACATACCTGGGATTAAAATATTCATCGGCAGCAGCACCGGCAATCTTCTGGTGGATGAACAAGCTGCCCTCGAAAAGATATTTTCAGAAACAACACTTCCCATTTGTGCACACTGCGAAGATGAAACGACGGTCCGCGAAAATGCCGAGCGTCTCGCGGGCACAACTGACATCAGGGATCATTCACGAATTCGTGATGAGAAAGCGGCCATGATCGCGACAAAGCGAGCCACTGATTTGGCCAGAAGACACAAGCACCGTTTTCATGTCCTGCATGTATCCACGGCGGCCGAGTTAGAGTTCCTAACCGAACATTCACCCTACCTGACTGCTGAGATCTGTCTTCACCATATCTTCTTCAACACTGAGGACTACGCACGCCTGGGTTCACGAATTCAAATGAATCCTTCGATCAAAACAAAACACGATAACGAAGGCTTGTGGCGTGCATTGGTTGATGGAACGATCCAAGTCATTGCAACCGACCACGCGCCTCATACTCTCGAAGAAAAGTCTCAACCGTATCCCCAAAGTCCATCTGGTCTACCAGCTGTCGAAAACAGTCTGGCTCTCATGCTTGATCGTGCTAACGCTGGTGAATGCACGCTGCCACAGATTGCATCATGGATGAGCGACGCTCCAGCGAGGATCTGGGGGATTGTTGGAAAAGGTCGCATCGAGCAGGGTTACGATGCAGACATGGTACTTGTGGACCTTGAAAAACAGAAAACGATTTTGGATGAAGAGCAGATAACCAAGAGCCGCTGGAGTCCATGGCACGGCCAGTCGCTAACGGGATGGCCGGTTCAAACGCTGGTATCGGGGCATCAGGTTTGGTCTGCTGAAGACGGTTTTGACGATCAGTTTCGTGGAAGAAAACTTACCTTCGATCACCAACGCGGTGGTTTCTGGGCCACGCCAGACGGCATTGGCACGGAAGCTTGAGGCCATCCCTGATGGGGTGATTCATCACGGTAGCTAAGCCGCCGCCATCTGCGGAGAGACCTAAAATAATCGCTAAAAACCGCCAACCATTGGTGAAACAGCGATATTCTCCCCATTCTAGAGGCGTGAAACTCTGAGCTGTTCCCCTCTGGCTATGCTGTTATTGCAGGGGTCTCGAGCGCCCCTCCCAATTCCGCGGTGAACCAAATGGCAAAGTCAATCTGGCCGATCGATGATCAAACCGAAACCCTGCTCGATGGAGCGCGGGCCGGTGATTCTGATGCGGTCAACAAGCTTCTCGAAAAACACCGGCGTTCCGTTCGTCGTTTGGTGGAGATGCGATTGGACCGTAAGGTGCAGCAGCGAGTGGATGTCAGCGATGTTGTGCAGGATGTGATGGTCGAAGCCAGCGGTAGGCTTGAAAAGTACCTTGACGATCCTGTCATGGCTTTCCACCTCTGGATCCGACAAATTGCGTGGGATCGCATCATCGATACCTATCGTAGACATCGTGTCAGCGCAAAACGCAACATGGATCGTGAGCAACCGATTGCTGTCCCAGCTGGATCAGACCAGTCAACCATGGAGCTTGCCGTTCAATTGCGGGATCCGGCTTTGACCCCTGCCGCCGCAGCAACTCAACGGGAAATAGCCAGCAAGGTGGAAGGTGTCATTGAGCTTTTGAATGAACAGGATCGAGAGATCATCCTGATGCGGCACTACGAACACCTTTCCAATCTTGAGATTGCAGAAGTTCTTAAGCTGAATCCGCCCGCAGCAAGCATGCGTTATCTGCGTGCACTTCGGCGTCTAAGACAACTCCTTGCTGAAAATCATATCGAAGCTCCAACAGAGAACTCACTGTGACCAGCGATGCCGCGGCAACTGATGACGAAGAGCGTCTGGCCGTGATCCTTTCCGACGTCGCAGATGCGGTTTGCCGAGGTGAGATTGTAGATCTTGAAGTAGTCTGCGCAGAGAATCCAGAGTTGTCTGGAGAGTTACGCCGACTTTGGGGTGCTCTGTTGGTTACCGACACAGCCGGAGCGATCGCCGACGAAGGTCTGAGCAGTGAATCGGATACCTCTCGATGGAAAAGCTTGACGCTTCCCACCACCATTGGTGACTACGAGCTTATTGAAGAATTGGGTCGTGGCGGCATGGGTGTGGTGTTCCGAGCGAGGCAAATCAGTCTCGATCGTGAAGTTGCAATCAAAATGATCCTTCGAGGTCGTCTTGCAAGTGAAGCAGATTTACAAAGGTTCCTCGCTGAAGCGTCTGCAACTGCTCGGTTGCAGCACCCCAACATCGTCCCCGTTTATGAAGCGGGTGACATCGAGGGACGCCCCTTTTTCAGCATGCAGCTGGTTGTTGGCGAAACACTTGCTGAGCGGGTGATCAACCAAGGCCCTTTGCCGCAACGTGAAATCGCGACAATCGTAGCCGCAATCGCGAGAGCAATCGGGTTTGCGCATGAGCAGGGAATACTGCACCGCGATCTCAAGCCGAGTAACATTTTGCTGGCGACAGACGGAACTCCGTTGATAACGGACTTTGGGCTTGCCAAGCAAAGTGGTTCGGACGCAAGTCTTACAAGGAGCGGTATGTTGGTAGGCACGCCCGCCTACATGTCACCTGAACAAGCGGGAGGCCGTCGGAATCTGATTGGTCCTGCCAGTGATGTTTACTCACTTGGTTGTGTTCTCTATTTCGCTCTAACTGGCCGCAGTCCATTCGTATCGGACTCACCGATGGAAACGGTGATGCTGGTGGTTGAACAGGATCCCATTGCTCCTCGAACGCTGCGTCCAAAACTCGATCGTGATCTTGAGATGATCGTGGTGCGATGCCTTCAGAAGCCGATTGACCTGCGTTACCCTTCGGGCGAGGCACTCGCTCAAGATCTCGAAGCTTATCTCGCTGACGAACGCGTCGCTGCTCGAAGCGGTCGTTTCAATCAAGTTCTCGCACGGGTGTTTCGGGAAACCCATCACGCTGCTGTGCTTGAAAATTGGGGAACGCTCTGGATCTGGCACTCGATGGTTTTGCTGATTGCCGGTTTACTGACATGGCAAATGGACTATTTGGGAGTCACCCAGATCTGGATGTATGTGGCCGTCTGGACACTCGGTTTAGGAGCATGGGCAGCTGTGTTCTGGAAACTCCGGCAACGTATGGGGCCGGTAACCTTTATCGAGAGGCAAGTTGCTCATGTTTGGGGGGCAAGCATGGTTGCCATTGCAATGCTCTTCCCGATCGAGCGTCTCATGGAATTTGAAGTACTCGCCCTATCACCGCTGCTGGGTGTAATCTCCGCGATGGTTTTCTTCATCAAAGCAAGCATGTTGAGTGGCGTGTTCTACATTCAGGCAGTGGCTCTGTTGATCACGGCTCTGCTGATGGCAATTCAACCTGACTACGCACACCTCATCTTTGGGGTCGTATCAGCCGCCTGCTTCTTCATCCCTGGCTTCAAATATTCTCGGCGCCGTCTGGCTGCGCCCGCAGAGTGATCAGCGACAGTTCAGGTCGACAATTGAGCCGAAGCAGGTGAGTGCCGCTCAAACCGCGACTGACATGCAGGGTAGTGGGAGTACGATAGAAATCGCCTGCGGCAAAGCGACTTCCATGATAGCTGGGACCAAGAACGGGTCCGAAGAGAGGCAATCGCCCTTGCCCACCATGGGTATGTCCCGCGAGCATTAATGAAACATGATGTCGGCGAGCCCACCACAACTGATCAGGGCTGTGGCTCAGTAGGATCCTGAAGGTCGAATCATTCTCAATTGGAATTTGCGGGCGACTGAACCAAGGGTACTCATTTCCGATCAACATTCCATTGACTTCTGCAGCCAGTGGAACCCGTAAACTGCGACCACCCAGGTCAGTCCAGCCTGCACGACTCATCGCTTCTCGGGTCTTACGCGAATCGACAATTCGTGTGTCATGATTTCCAAGTACAAAGAAACAACCGTCGCGGCAGTCGGCAGGTGAAAAGATATCAGCCAACCAATCCACGCAGATCTGCTTGTCAATGATATCACCGGTCAATGCCATCAGATCTGGCTGCCACTGAGCAGCGCGATGAACTGCGTAACCAGCAAAATCAGGATGGATGTCTCCCGTGAGGTGGATATCTGAAAGATGAGCAATCCGATATCCATCTAAACCGTCTGGTAACCCACGAACAGGCAGATCCACCTCTTCAACCGATAACTCCAAAATTTGATTCCATGGCAAGTGTCTGGCTATTTTGCATTTAGGAGTGAGGGACAATTCGTTGCCAGTCGTCGACTGGACGTCAATCACTTCGACACGCCGTTCCGCAGTCACCCACTCAAGTTTGAAAATTGGGCGCCAAATTATCCATGGGATACCAAACACCACCGACGCCGCAAAACACAAGCAGGCATAGCAAGTGACCAACCGAGGTGGCTGAACCAGTTGCCCCCCGACAAAATCAAGGATGAATTCATGATAGAAGAAAGTGATTAGGACTGGCCCCAACAGAGTCCAAGCCAGAAGCACCTTGGTAATTCTTTTCAATGTCCAGCGTGGAATGGCCGTACCATTGATACGATTATAGACCGCAACATTCAGCCCAAAATGTCCTATCAGGGCTGCTAGAATGACGAGCCAGGGTAGCGGAAAATCCATGCACTCTACAGGGCTTTGGGACGCATGAAGTGTGTCAATTCAAGAGTTGTTTCTGAATCCAGATCACACCATTCAGAGTGGGCCAATTGAAACACCGCAATCGCTGCAGTCGGCATATCAACACCTTTTCCGGCAAGCATGCTTGCAAGGTAAGCCATGCCTGGATTGTGAGCTACAACCATCAACGTCCTTGCACCCGAAAAACCGGAACGTATCATCGACACGATGGTGTCAGGTGATGCCAAGTACAGCGAATCGGCAGATTCCCAACTGGGTGCCTGTGGCCAGGCGTGCACCATCAATTCAACCGTTTCGCGGGTCCGCTCCGCGCTGGAGCAGAGAATTTGATCAGGGATCAGTTCATTTTCTGCCAGCCATTGTGCCATCAACGGCGCATCTGCCATACCACGCCGATTTAGCGGCCGATCGTGATCGGACAATGAATTGTCACCCCAATCACTCTTTGCGTGCCGCATCAGAATCAAGCGGCGGCCTTCGCCAACATTCATTCCGTCTTCCCCTTGGCTATCTTCAACTGATCCCTAACCGCTTATACTGAAGTGGAAATGAAACGCCTCTATCGACTCGGTTCCCCGTTCCGCAATGACAAAAATCATGAGCATTCGTCTCAGACAACTTACGAGTACAGCAATTGCCTGTGTCGTATCAATCCAAATCGTCACTTTTTCATGCATGGCGGATGACTGGCGAGGATGGATGGGAGATTCTCGGGACGGAGTGTACCGCGAAACCGGAATCGTCACCGAAATCCCCGAATCCGGTCTTCCGGTGAAATGGCGTGTCCCAATTTATAGTGGATACGCAGGACCTGCTGCAGCCGACGGACGTGTATTTGTATTTGACTATCAGCAAACTGCAGGCGACGCGTTTAATAATCCGGGAGAGAGGGCGAATCTGAATGGCAGCGAACGATTGGTTGCACTGGATGCCACATCTGGAAAAATCCTGTGGACTCATTCCTACGAATGTCCATACAGCGTTTCCTATCCGAATGGTCCACGCTGCACGCCAACCGTTGATGACGAACATGTATTCATCTTAGGAAGTGAAGGTAATCTGAAATGTTTGCAGGTGGTTGACGGCAAACTTGTTTGGTCACGCAGCCTGAAACGCGATCTGAAGGCAGAGGTACCTATCTGGGGATTTTCATCTCATCCTTTAGTAGACGGGGACCTGCTTTACACAATGGTGGGTGGTGAAGGGCAGGGTGTCGTCGCATTCGATAAGCGAACTGGTGATATTCGCTGGCAGGCGCTTGATTCAGAAGCGGGTTACTGTCCCCTATCAATCATCCAAGCCGGCCAGACACGACAATTAATCGCGTTCAGTCCGGAAGCGGTTGTCAGCCTGAATCCGAAAAATGGAAGGCAAAACTGGAGCATTCCCATGCGGCCCTCATATGGAATGTCCATTGCCAGACCGATGGTGGAAGGCAACCGTATGTACGCCAGCTCGATCCATAACGAAGCTGTGCTCATCGAATTGTCCGAGAACGAAGCAACGGCAAAGGAATTGTGGCGGGGCGAGCCAAAAAGTGCAGTCCACTGCGCCAATGCGACTCCCCTATTGATGGATGGAATCATTTATGGAACTGACTGTGTTGAAGGCTGCCTGATCGCAGTGGACGGATCCTCTGGATCCAGATTGTGGAAGACGTTTGAAGCAACACAGCCTGCTGAAAAACGATTCATCAAGCATGGAACAGCATTCCTGACTCGAATCGGTGATTCCAATCGTTTTTTGGTGATGAGTGAAACGGGTGACCTTCAAATCGCAGAATTGAGCGAGAAAGGTTACACCAGTCGGGGACGCTTTCACGCGATCGATCCAACTGCCGAATGTTTTGGCAGGTCCGTTGTGTGGAGCCATCCCGCCTACGCGAATCAGACTGCCTACATTCGAAACGACAAAGAAATCATAGCTGTCGATCTTGCACGCTGAACCACGGTCGATTCAACAGTTCATACCGACAGGGTCAACGAAAACGCTGCATGACAGATTCAGACAACCCAACTTACTGATTCCCGTCAGTCAGCTGGAAGCAGCAGGTGCGGCTTCCAACAGGCTGCTAATCAGTGGCAATAACTGCTTCTTACGACTGACGACATTGTCGAGTTGGTAAAGTTTTTCTTCCAATTGGGGATAGTTAATCTCTTCCCAACCCTCTGGCTCTCTGCTCATCAGCAACAAGCTTCCATTGCTACTGATATCGGTCACCAGCAGCGCCGAGAACTCGAGATTACTGGCTGAGGCCAAGGCCTCAAGCGCGGAAGCCATTTCACCTTTTCGTTGCCAAAACAGATCGAACCCGATTTCCTCGATCTGGGAAATGGAAAATCGCCGACCGGAATCATGAAACTCTTTACAATCCTCGCGCACAACTTCCTCGGGCGTACACGAACGCAACGCTGAGCCGACCTGAAAAAACTCACCTGCATAATCATTCAAATCGACTTCACAAAACTGCTGCAGCCACTCCAGACAATCGCGATCAATATCAGTGGTTGTTGGCGACCGTAACATGAGGGTATCGCTGATCATTCCCGAAGCCATGCATAATGCGATCCCCGGCGTTGGATTAATCTTGGCCTGTCGATACATGCGGGCAACCAAAGTACAAGTCGACCCAACAGGCTCCATCGTCAAACGAATGGGACGACTGGACTTCAGCGATCCCCCGAGACGGTGATGATCCAGAACCTCCACAATGTCCGCATCTTCGGCACCCTGAACTGCTTGCGACAATTCATTATGATCCACCAGCACCAATTCCTGCTGCGGTGGATGCACGAGATCACTTTTGCTGAATACACCGACCAATTCACCACCATCCACAATGGGAAAAATGGTCTGATTGGATCGGACGATATGATTCCGAACCGCCGCAACCGGCATCTTGGCGGGCACGGTCATAAAGTTTTTATCAATGATCGATGAGATATGCTGCGCCGCCTTGATCCGCATGGTCGTAGTTGCAGTGTCATAGGGGCTATTGATCACCGTAACATTGCGAGCCTCTGCCAGTTGCATCAGACCGCTGGAAAGTTCATACCCTCCCGTGACGACCAATGCCCGCACACCCATTTCAAGAGCAGGCAATTGGATGGTTGGGCGATCACCGCTGACCACAAGCAAACGCTCGGCTGGAAATCGCATCATTCGCTCGGTGAAACCACCGGCACTCATCGCCCCTACCGTTAAGACAAAGTCATCTGTCTGATCCGGGTTGACTGCATGCTGAAACTTCCCACCAACAACCGCATTGACCTTGCTCAAGGTGCTACTGAGTTCTCGTGAGCGCACCGGATCCACTCCACCGGAAAACATCAACTCCAGCAGATCCAGTAGCGAGACAATACCCATGAGCTGATTTTCATCATCAAGCACGGGTATAGCCCGAAGCCCCCCCTCCTGCATACGCTGATACACGTCATAAAAAACTTCATCATGGCGAGCCACGACAGGATTCCGCGTGCAAACATCCTCGATCTCAGGACGAATGTCCATGATGATTCGCGGAGCTGGAATACCCGCTTTACGGAGTGCAAATTCTGTCCGCTGATTGGGTGTCCCGCAGCAGGCTGCCATTGCATCGGGTCGGGTCGTCGCACACAGGAAATCTGCGTAGGCAATCGCACTGCAGATTGCATCCGTGTCGGGGTTTTGATGACCGAAAACTAATAAGGAAGACATAGGTACCGGAAGCCAGCATCCGTGGCTGTTAGTCGCAAAGTGGAAGAAAGACCAAACTCTTCAGCTTGGCTACCTGGAAACGGCCCGAAATATCGTCATCGCATCGGTCTTTGCCGCCGCGACAAGCTCATCTCGGGTCCGCACTATTCTTATCGGTTGACCAGAGCCTCTGCCGCCTCCAGAATTTCGTTCGGTTCACTCATTCGCCCATCACCACTGGCACGGCAACTGAGCCAGCCTGTTGAAGGCCCAACAAATTGACAACCATCTTCGCGAAGACAGGCAACATTTCGCTGTACTGCGGGCTTATTCCACATCGAATCGCTCATCGCGGGGGCCAGCAGAACCGGACTTGTCAGCTGCAGGTACAACGTGCTGACCAGATCATCTGCCTGCCCCAAGGCAAAGCGAGACAATAAATTCGCGGTCGCGGGTGCTACGATCATCAAATCACACCCCTTGGCAAGCTCGATGTGGGCTCCTAGCGGGTGCTTGTCGGGTTGGAATACCTCCGTCGCCACACTTTGCCCCGACAGAGCGGAGAAAGTGGATACACCGACAAAGTTGAGTGCAGACCTGGTCAAGGCCACACGTACTTCATACCCGCTTTGAACGAGTCGACTGCAAAGAAACGCCGACTTGTAGGCGGCGATGCCACCACCTACGGCAAGCACAATCGCTCGCCTGGTATCACTCATGATTCAAGCTCCCAGAATTCTGATCATCAGAATACAGGATCGGGAAATTTAGAATCGGGGAATTCAGAATCGGGGAATTCAGAATCACAGGTCAGAAGCTTCGATTTCTGGTCCCTCAGCAGCGGCGATTGTCGCATCGAGATCAGCTATCTGCTCCACCTCATTGTCCATATTCAGAACGATCTTATCCTGAACAATTTCCTGCAACACGATCGACATTTTGTCGTGCGTATCAACATTCACCAAAGCACGACTGCCCTGATTAAGTTGGACTAAACGCTTTTGAATGAGGGTACTCAGTTTGAATCGGCCACCAACTTTGTTGACGATCTCTTCTTCTTTTAGCTCTTCGAGCATGGATATTTTTCCTTCTGATCTTTCAATATTTGGCAGATCTCGCCGACGGCTAGATCGACGGATCCGTTGATGACTTCAAACTGATATCGATGCATTTGTTGCATCTCATTGTGTGCTGTTTCCAGACGTGCACGAATCACTTCCTCGGTCTCAGTACCCCGCGAACGGAGTCGATGCTCAAGTTCCTTCATGCCGCCGGGGTGTATGAACAGACTAATTGGCGACAGCGAATTATCGTCCATCAATACCAATGCACCCTGCACATCTATCTCCAAAATAACCCAATGCCCGGCATTCAGACCAGTGGTTACCTGCTCTCGAAGCGTCCCGTACCAGTATCCTAGCCCGAAAACTTCCTTGCATTCGAGAAATCCGCCAGCTTCACGCCGCTGCTGGAACTCCTCGTCAGACAGGAAAAAGTAGTGTTGTCCGTGCTTTTCACCCTCTCTGGGACTCCTAGTCGTCGCCGAAACGCTTAATTTCAGCGGCAAATCACATTCTTGTAACAAATGACGCACTACGGTCGACTTTCCAGCACCACTGGGCCCGGAAAGAATGATCAACCGACCTGACGAACCAACACTCATGAACGCTCTCCGACTGCCAACAACGCCTCTTCTCTTGTCAGCGACGCCTACTCTGATTCACTCTTATTCGAGATTCTGCACAAGTTCTCGCATCCGCTCAATCGCACACTTGATCTCCACCACGTGCGACGAGACCTCGGCATCCGCTGCTTTGCTTCCAATCGTATTGGTTTCGCGGAACATTTCCTGCAAGATGAAGTCCAACTTTCTTCCCATCGGCTCTCGAAGCTCTGCTTCTTTTCCAGCCAGAACATCATCGAACATCCTCAAGTGACTTCCCAAACGCGTTATCTCTTCACTGATATCCGCTCGATCAGCATAAATCTGGACTTCCCTGAGCAAATCGACTGTCTGCACCTGCTGATCATGTTCCTGCAATACCCGCTGGATCTTCGATTCCAGGCGACTTCGGTAACTCTCCACCGCACGCGGGGCAATCTCACGAATGCGTGCCAAACGCTCGGCAACGATCTCACAATCAGCCGCGAGGGTTTCACCCATTCGCCCCCCCTCAGTCAGACGCATCTCATCAAGATTTGAAATGGCTGAACGAATGACCGCCTCAACAAAACTCCAGAGCTGCCCATCGTCTCGTCGATCTTCGCGAACCGACCCAATCACGCCAGGCAACGTCATCAAGGTTGCCAAATCCAGCGTTGGACTCAAGTCAACATTGAACTTCATTGCTGCCAACTGATCAACGTAAGCCTGCAACGCCTGGACATCGACTGATGGCAGGCTATCGGACGCAACACGCCGCCAAGTGACTGTCAGATTGACCGTGCCCCGATGAATCAGAGAACGAGTCAAAGCCTCGATCTTGGACTCCAATGTTGCGAGATTATCGCTAACCCGAGGAGTACACTTAAATCCACGATTATTCACGGTCCGGATTTCTACAGAAACCGTTCCTAACTCACCTTGCTCACTCGCATGACCCTGCCCGGTCATACTTCGAACAATCGAAGGCTTGGATGTGGTCATACAAGTTTGCTTTACAAGGCTTGGTTGAGATCAATCATCACAACCACTCAGCGGTCTAAAGTGATGCAAAGACGTCGATTCTTACTTCTTCTCGCCGTCTTCGGATGCCTCAACTGAATCATTTTCAGCCGGTGTTTCCGCCGGTGGCGTGGTTTCAGCAGGCGTTTCCGCTGGCGTCGTGGCCTCAGCAGGTGGCGTGGTTTCCGCTGGTGTTTCAGCTGGTGGTGTAGTTTCGGCAGGTGCGTCCACCGGTGGCGTGGTTTCAGCAGGCGTTTCCGCTGGTGGCGTGGTTTCGGCAGGTGCGTCACTGCTTGGACTCTCAAGCTCACCACCCTGAGACAGCTCCGGCGCTTGCTCCTCACTGTCATCAGTGTCATTGTCAGCTTCTGTACTCAACGGAGGTTCCGCACCGCCCGCACCTTGATCGTCCAACCCCTGAACGGCTGCCGTTTGGTCAGGATCCAATGCATCGCCACCTTTATCCACGTTCCACCACATGGCGAAGGCACAGATAAAACCCCAGATCGAGGCGACCACGACCGTCACCACGGTGAATGTATCACCAGCTTTACTACCGAAGGCACTTTGGCCGCCAGGTCCTCCCAGAGCTCCTGTCAAACCACCCCCTTTACCGCGCTGAATCAGAATCAGCATGATTAAGAAGAGTGACAGAAAGGCCATCAGAAAACCGAACATTCCGTTGACAAAACCGCCCAACAGCAAGAAATTCATGACACTACCGAGTATTGAGTTTGGATGTTTGTAGGTTGCGGGTTAGCCCGCATTGATAATTCCGAGAAAATCTTCGGCCTTCAGGCTGGCGCCACCGACCAAGGCCCCGTCGATATTGGGTTGCCCCAGCAGTTCCTCAGCGTTGCCGGGCTTAACGCTGCCCCCATATTGGATCCGGATTTGTGCTGCAACATCGTCCGTGAACAGTTCACCAAGAAGTTTTCGGATGAAAGCGTGTACTTCTTCCGCTTGTTCTGGCGATGCTGTTCTTCCCGTACCAATCGCCCAGACTGGTTCGTAGGCGATCACGATGCCCGCGGCACGAACTTCATCGAGTCCAGCAAGTGAGCCTCGAATCTGTGTCTCGACAACCTTTTCGGTTGCATCTGATTCCCGATCCTCAAGGGTCTCACCAACACACACAATCGGCACCAAATTACCTGCCAAGGCAGCATGCAGTTTCTCACTGACCATTTTATCGCACTCACCCATGATGGCACGACGTTCACTATGGCCCAAAATCACGTAGCGGCATCCCACATCGGTCAGCATCGAAGCATTCACCTCACCAGTGAATGCCCCATCGTCCGCGGCATATAAATTTTGGGCACCGAGCCCGACGGGGGTGCCTGCGACGGCCTCTGCCACCGTACTGAGGTAAACCGAGGGAGGACAAAGAGCAACCTCAACGCTGGGGTCATCCCCGACGCCGCTGACGACTCCTTGAGCCAGCGCCGTTGCATCGGCAGCTCGCATGTTCATTTTCCAATTTCCAGCAATCAGTGTTCGACGGCTCAAACCAAAGTCTCCGGGAGCGGTGAAATCGTTTTTCCAAGCAAACTGGCAAGTGATTTCATCTGACTTGCCAATTCATCATATTGTTCGGGTAGTAGCGCCTGCGGCCCGTCACTTTTAGCAACCTCTGGACAATCATGAACTTCAATATGAACACCATCGGCACCTGCAGCCAATCCTGCAAGAGCACATGGTGGGATGAGGTCCGGACGTCCTGTCGCGTGTGAAGGATCGACAATGATCGGCAGGTGCGAGAGCGACTGAACGGCAGGCACAGCGGCCACGTCAAACAGGTTACGTGTTGACGTGTCAAAGCTCTTGATACCGCGTTCGCAGAGTACAACATTACTGTTTCCCTGCGAAAGGATATATTCAGCACACATCAATAAATCGTTTATGGTGGCACTCATGCCACGCTTCAGTAACACAGGTCGAGTCGACTTTCCAACTTCCGTCAGCAACGCGAAGTTTTGCATGTTTCTGGCACCGACCTGCAGCATATCTGCATACTCACTGACCAGATCAACCAAACGAGGATCTGTCACCTCTGTCACGATCGGAATTTGAAATTTGTCACCCACCTCGCGAAGCAAACGTAAACCTTCTTCACCCATGCCTTGAAAGGCATACGGGCTGGTTCGTGGTTTGAACGCTCCACCGCGGAACAGATTCGCACCTGACTTGCAAACTGCTTCGGCAATACGAAACATTCGCTCAGGTTCCTCAACACTACACGGGCCTGCGATCATACCAAGATGGCCGCCGCCGATTTTCACGCCTGAAACATCGACCACACTCGCCTCAGGATGAGCATCTCGGGATGCCAATTTGTAGGCCGGTAGCACGGGAATCACCTTAGCTACGCCTGGGATCGCCCGCATGGGCTCCTGCCTCAGTTTTTCCTCGTCACCGATGATTCCGACAATCGTGCGAAACGTGCCTCGACTCAGGTGATGCTGTAGACCCATCGCTTCGACCCGTTCCAAAACATGGTCGATCTGGTCGTCGGTTGCATTACTTTTAAGGATCAGAATCACGTATTTGTCGCGTTTTTTGAGACAGTTCGATGCTTGATCTACGATCAATCTGACAGCGAGCACCTACAACAGACCAATACTGCAGCAGATAACAATGGGAATCGCAGCGAGGGAAGCTCGGCAATTTAGCAGGAGTCAACCGGAATCGTCGAGGCCAATGGGCGGTATCTGCCTTCTAAAACACTGTAAAACTGGGCTTTCAGTGGCATTTCCGTCCTTTGGATCATGAGTTAACAGGCGTACCCACAGGCTCCAGTGGCACCAGCAGCGTATTTATGGCTATCCTGCCCAGCAGCAAACTAGTCGGAAAAACGTTCTTCATCACCAACAACGATGTTTGTGATGTCAGGTACGTAGGAGCTCGGATGTGAATGAATACGAGGTAAGTGACAAACCGAGGATCCATCTGCTATCAGGCATTCTGGCGGGCGGAGCTGCCAATGGAGCAACACATCTGCAGCAAGGCCTACGAAAAGCGGGAGTGAATTCCAGTCTTCATTATCCTGCCAGCCTCAAGATCGGCTCTGAGATCGGACAACTTCAAAAAGATGGCTGCCAACCGCTGACGTGGAATATCAGTGGTTTGGATAAGCTCAAACGAAAAATCAGCCATCGCATCGATCGCCAAATCTTCAAAAAGAAAATTCGTGGCCGGGATCCCGGACAGGAATTTTTCACATCGCCCCGAGGAGCCCCGTATACACCTTGGCCTCCAGCCAATGTTGAGCCTCAATCGAACGATATCATCCACCTGCATTGGGTAGCCAAGTTCATCGACTACACCAGTTTTTTTCAATCACTGCCGAAGGACCAACCTGTCATCTGGACGCTCCATGACATGAACCCTTTCACAGGTGGATGCCACTTCAGCGATGGATGCGAGCAGTTCATTCAACACTGTGGGAATTGCCCACAGCTACCAAATTGCGGACCTGACGATATCAGCCGACATGCTTTTTCAACCAAACTGCAAGCCTTGCGTGACGTGAACCTTCATGTCGTCACTGTCAGCCATTGGATGACTGAACAGTGTAAAAAAAGTCCTATCTTCGAGCATGCCCAGGCATTCCACCATATTCCGTATGGGCTTGCGATGGATGTGTTCAAACCTGTCGACAAACAACACGCCCGCGAACAACTGGGGATCGACAAGGACGCTTTTGTCTTCTCCTTTGGTGCTGCAGATATTCGAAATCGACGAAAGGGCCTGGCACCTCTATTGAAATCGCTGGAGGTCATTGCAGATTTCCCAAACACCCTGGGCTTGATGTTTGGTGGAGGTGACGTACCCAAAGTCGAGCATGCACTCCCTGAGTTGCGGATAATGGGATTCATCCGCGATGTGCAGCAGATGGTTCTCATCCATTCCGCTTGTGACGTTTTTGTGATGCCATCTCTTGAAGACAACCTTCCATTCACATGCCTGGAGGCACTCGCCACAGGCATCCCCGTCGTTGGTTTCGACGCTGGTGGCGTGCCCGACATGGTTCGACCGGGAGTGACAGGCTGGATTGCCCCAACAGGCGATTCGCTCGCTATGGGCAATCAACTGAAATACATTGCTGAGCATCGCGATGAAGCAGCAAGACTTGGACGGCAGGCCAGAGAAGTTGCCACCCGGGAGTACTCACAGGAAAGGGAAGTCACCGATTACAAAAAACTTTACCAGCAAGTGCTGCAGCAACTATCAAGGCGTTGATGCTGTCCATCAATGCATGGTTAGTTAGCAAATTTCTTAAGATTGATTCTCAAGAATTACTAAACCAAACACAGGCACCTGCCTGTTTGTTCCACTGCTTATGTTTACGTTCAAACCTGAATAACGCCGCCTCGAACCCAAGGCTCAGTTCATGACTCAATCCGATTCCATGCCACCTGAAGGTGAGTCGAACCCAACAACAGAGACGCCCAAGCGTGATGCTGCAAGCGCGGCCTCCGTCGGTCGCGTCCAACCCGCAGATCAAGCAGATCAGGCACAGCTCACACAATTTGTCACAACGATAAGAAACGCAGAGGAACAGGTTGGTGAACACATCATTCGAGCTCTGCAACATTCCAACACTGTGGCCGTGATTACAACTCTGGTAATCGGATCAGACGGAAAACAGCGTGTCATCTCTGCTGCACTCAATGCGCAACGGATGCAGCAGGTGCAAGAAATTCTCAACTCAGCGCAACAAGAACGAATCGAAGAAGAACCATGTGTCGGATTTCATTGCCTCGTCGAGGCAAAGGAAGTGACAGGGAAAGCAACAGATTCAACTAGTAGCAAACCAGAAACAGGAGCAACGAATCCTGAGTGATGCACGATGATGCTCTAGGCCGTGATCACGATTAACTTTTCCGCGACCTGTTCGCTCAAAACAGTCGTACGGCCCTCGACTTGGACGGTGGTGGTTGCTGCAAAAGGTGCATGTTCAATGACCTGCCCAACAGCAGAGAGATTCAAGCCAGAGTCGGTTAAAAAACGCAGAAATTCACTCGACTGATCGAGAACTCGCACAAGCCTGAATGAACACCCCGCGGGCCATTCGGTTAAGGCTTTCCCCGTCGCCGCTTGAACAGTGCCATCACTTTTCGGAATTGGATCCCCATGCGGATCCGTCTGAGGATTGCCCAGATAGTCGTCAATTCGATCAACCAGACGATCACTGACGGCGTGTTCCATGTGCTCAGCCTCTTCGTGCACTTCATCCCAAGACAACTTGAGAGTATGCGCAAGGAAAAGTTCAATCAAGCGATGGCGTCTGAGGACCCGCAAGGCAAGTTTCTTGCCACTCTGTGTCAGCCGAACACCTTCATAAGGCGCATATTCGACTAACTCCGCATCACGAAGTGTTTTCAGCATGGCGCTAACGCTGCCTGGAGAGACACTCAGTTGCTGCGCGATCGCCCCAGTAGCCACGACTTCATCTGAGACGTGCCCTCCCAATTGATAAATCGCTTTGACGTAATTCTCCGTGGTCAAACTTGGCATGAAGTAAATTCCTCTTAAGTCGCAAAGCCCGCGAGTTCCGCGGCACGACGCACTCGATTGATCCCAATGATATACGCCGCTGTTCGCAATGAGACATTAGCCTGCTGCGCCGTTTGCCATACTTCTTCGAAGGCCTGAGTCATGGTGTGATCCAATTCCTGCCGCACCCGATCAAGCGGCCATCGATAATGCTGACGATTTTGAACCCACTCAAAATAGCTGACAGTCACACCACCCGCATTTGCCAAAATATCAGGCAGTACCGTGACCCCTCGCTCAGCCAAAATTTTGTCGGCAACGGGATAAATTGGTCCGTTGGCAGCCTCAACAATCACTTGGGCCTTGATTTGATCCACATTGTCCTCCGTAATCACCCCGCCAAGTGCCGCTGGAATCAGTACATCAACATCGTCCAAATACAGCAAAGCATCGATCGGCAGATGTTCACACTCGGTATACCCCTCAAGCAACCCTTGCGGATGCTCAATCTTGTGATGCAGAATTGCAGCGACATCCAGTCCATCCGGGTGATAGTAAGTCCCGGTGATATCACTAACGGCAACAACCGGAAACTCTGACTCATAAAGGTACTTGGCAGCATGGGTCCCAACATTGCCAAAACCTTGGATTGCAATTTTGGTTTGCGTTGGCTTCAGGCCCAACCGTTTTGACAGTTTGAACGTCAGCGATCCGACACCACGACCGGTCGCTTCCTCACGACCTTTGGCTCCATACTCTTCAACAGGCTTTCCTGTGATCACGGATGGGTTGAAACCGTGGTACTTTTCCCATTGATTGCGAAACCAAGCCATCACCCGATGATCAGTACCCATGTCCGGTGCGGGTATGTCAGTATCAGGACCTACGATATCGTGAATTTGGTCAACGAACGCACGAGTCAGGCGTTCCACTTCGCGTTGACTGAGTTTGGAGGGATCGACACCGATGCCACCTTTGGCTCCACCATAAGGCAAATTCACAACCGCGGTCTTCCAAGTCATCAAGCTGGCGAGTGCTCGCACCTCATCCAGATCGACCTCAGGGTGATATCGTAACCCACCTTTCATCGGACCACGGTAATGATCGTGTTGAACGCGAAATCCTACGTAATTAGCCAACTGTCCATCATCACGTTCAATCGTCACCTGCACCTGAACCTCTCGATGCGGCATCAACAACGCTTCTCGCAGTCGTTCGTCAATTTCCAAGTGCTCAGCGGCAACGTCAAAGAAATGCTGAATCGCTTCAAAGGCTCGCATGAGTATTTCCAAAAGCCACAGGTACGAAAACAAAGAGGATACCACGCAGATGCTCGATCACGCACCGGTGCCGTTGCATTTTAGTATCACTTGTACCCATTCAATGGTTCATGAGTTGATCCATCAATTTGAAAGATCATCGGGGCAGATGCATGATTTCCACAACTGGGCCAAATAGGCCACCTGGTAAGAAAATCAGGCAGATCTGCGTTGAGCGAATTCAACGTGGGCTGATGCCAAGGCAATCCAGCAATTGATTTCCGAGTTCCGCGGATACCAACCCGGTTCTACTCTGATGTGCTGTAATCCGTTGACCTCTTGGTCAGCAATGGCATTCCGGATCGCCCGATGGACCGTACTACGCTGAGCCATTGCAATGGATTCGGCAGTCGTATACCCGGCAGCAACCAACCACATCGAAGCCTGCTCACCGAGCCCCCTGACCTTCACCATCAAGGTGGCTTGGCTTTGCCAGCGAGTAAGGGTTTTCTCTGTTACCCCGTCAAGTTTCATCCGTACTGAAAGCTGAACAGGTGACTCGTGAAGAAGATCGCTCAACCGCGCAACACCTACCTCGACCATACGTTGTGCAGCATAAGTGGGAATAAACGGGACTAAAAAGACCGAATCGTGCGTTGAAAGTTCTCTGCCCCCTTCCGGGGAATTCACGGATTTCTCTATCGGCTTCCGCGCGGTTTGGTCCGCGCGATCGCTCCAATTCACCGCAACCTGCGTGACATCGCTGAGTTGAAGTGGCTGCCATTCTTTTTCAGATTGGTAGATATCAGCGACTCGGTGCACGATATCGATCTCTGCTGGAATCTGACGAACCAGCTTTCCCTGCGCAGCATACTCATCGATCAAGTCGATGATCTCTTTTTTCTCCCGACAGGAAGCCAAATGTCGGTTTACCAACCCAAACGGTGCACGACTCGCGGACGTGAACATCGAAGGTAAAACCAGACGAAATGGCAGCTTTTTTTCTCGCTCATGCTCTGCTTCCTGAGCTGCCCGCTCCAACACGCGCGCCCAGCCAGTGATTGCCAGCCCAAATATTTCAGCAAGTGAATTTCTTGCCTCCAAACCTAAACCTGCTTGCGGGTTGCCAACCGCCCTCGCCAAGTCATAGTCATCAAGCATCACATGGAATCTCTGATTCGCAAAGTTCGATCCATGCAACATCGATTCACCCAGCCAACTGACTCGATTGGATAGCTGAAAAATCACTTCCATCTTGCTCCCACGCCAAAGTTGGTAAATCTCAGAGTAGGCTCGGTAAATGCTCTGCTCGATTGGTCGGTGCAACACCTTTTCCAACTCCGAATGTTCGGTGTGCAATGGCTGGAATGGGTCGGTGAAATAGTGGCTCAGCACACCCGCAGCATGAG
Source organism: Rhodopirellula sp. (assembly GCA_002690925.1). Taxonomy (GTDB): domain Bacteria; phylum Planctomycetota; class Planctomycetia; order Pirellulales; family Pirellulaceae; genus Rubripirellula. Next base: position 10,698 of record NZGD01000278.1, on the reverse strand, counting down.
CAGCATCAGAAAAGCGATTGGTCCTCAAGTAACGCTGCATGCGGTCGTACCACTTGTGAGCCATCCGTGGTGCACCACCCCAGTAACCATCTTTGACGTGAATCACATGATTCTGGTAGTCGCGAAAACGGGTATCAGGGTCAGTAGCTCCAAGCAGATAACGTCGATGATGCCGCAACAAGACTCTCACCAGACGCTTGCCAGCAGGAGTCTGGACAAACGGTAAAGCATCCAGTGCGAAATAGTGGTGCGTACTGCAGCAATGCACACGGTGTAAAATCGACAACAGTGATTTTTGCAAGAACATGATCGACGGCTACTGCTTCCGTGCGGATACAACCTACGCGATCAGCGGATGGTGGACGGTGCGCAATCGCCCCTGATTGTGCCTACCAACCCTGATGAAAAGCAAGATGAATTGTTGCCGAAAAGATGTGAGAATGCCGATCCTCACCCGCACATGAACCACGCAGGATTACCTGGGCTTTTGACGCACGATCTTACGTGTCGCAGACACAAGCTCAGCAACCTCAGCAGGACGTGGGTCCGGTGCAATCTGCGTGAAATAATCATCATCGATCCCGAGACGGTGCCTGCGTTCTCGTAGAATTTCCGGATCCATGTCCAGGAAAGCTCCCGAGAATTCGAAGTCGCGATCCCAGAGGATGGCGTCAGCCAGATATTCGATCACGCGTTCCCACTGACACATATCACCGGAAGCCTCCAGAGGCAATTCCTCCAAAGACTCGAAGTCTCCTTCCATAATGGTGACCGAGTGAAATGCTGAAGCCACAAGATGCCGCCAACCTGGTCGCTCGACCCATCTGGCATATTCGGTTGACTGCGGAAAACCTACCTCGATTGCCACGTGATCGCGAACGTCCTTGAAGATAGCGGCGACCGTTGCTTCAAGCGGAGCCGAAAGCCGTGGGGCATCACCCTTTTCAGTGAGCAAATGGGATGCAGTCTCATAGAGTAAGGCAATTCGCTGAGATGGGGTAAGCTGATCAAAGGCTGCGATTCCCGATTCGCAAATAATCCCACCGCCGGGATCATCATCAACGTGCAAAGAGAGTACGTCCACCATCGTATCAATGGCTTCTCGCACCAAGGTTGCTTCATCACCTTGTAATGTTCGATCTCCGCGACTTGTGTGCCACATTGCAACGAGGCCCCCCGGCCGTCCATGTCTCGTCTGCACATTCGATTTCACCACCGCAGTTTCACTCTGCGGAAGCAAGACGCAAGTGCACTTTGCGTTTGAAACATCATAACCAAGACAGATCCCAAAGTTGATGATGCAGACCGAATTCTGGCGACTTTACTGAAATCTCATTAACTGCTTTCCCTGCAATGACTAAGGGCGTGCAGCGGCAGCCGAAGCAGAAAAAGTGTCGCCATTTTCTCGCCGCAACGGCCGCATACGAGGGCGTCGCCGCGATAAATCCGCCGAATCAATCTGGTCAAAATGAACATCCATCTGCGGAAAAGGAATTGGAATCCCCGCCGAATCCAAATTCTGCTTCACCTCACCAAGCAGACACTCCTGAGCCGACCAATAATCAGAGACGGCGACCCAAACACGAACCTTCCACTCCACAGCGCTATCGCCCAGACCAGCCAATATGACTGCTGTACCGCGTCCTTCCCCAATGATGGTTTGCGACTTCAACGCATCAGCCGCTCGCTGGAGTGCTGAACGTGTTTCCGTTAAATCTGCGTTGTAATCCACCCCCACAACCACTTCGATTCGTCGATGAGGATGAAAGGAAACGTTTTCGATTGTGCCCGCGGAAATGGCTCCGTTTGGCACAATGATCCGCCGATTGTCAGCCGTATCAATGGTTGTGTTGAAAAGATCAATTTCATTTACTTTTCCGGTGACTCCACCAGCAGTGATTACATCACCCACTTTGAATGGACGAAACACCAACATCAGCACGCCTGCAGCAAAATTGCTGAGTGTTCCCTGGAATGCCAGGCCAACTGCAAAACCTGTGGCAGCCAGCATCGCTGCCAAACCTCCAAGAGGGGCTCCCAACTTGGAAAGCACGGCTGCGGTGATACTGCCCAGCACACAATAAAAGATCAACTTACCGACAAACTTGCCAAGGGTCTCATCTACACGGCGACAAATCGGCCGGCTAATCACCTTGGACAGATACTGAGCAATCAAATACCCGAGAAAGACAACTGCCAACCCCAGGGCTGCATACAAGACTGCCGGCCCAAGGTGCTGGGTAACGTAAACTTTCAAGCCCGACAAATCACCTTCACCGAGCTGCAAAATAGCTGCCTCGGTTGCCATTGCGATTCCACTGTCGCTCACTTCAGCCTGCTGGGTCACGCCGAGATCCTTTTCTGTGTCTCACATGAGGCACGCGCGCCACCCAGTGGTGCACTGCAATCCCGTGCCATCAATTCCATCCACCTATAAGGCGTTTGGCTGGTCACCGTAAAGACTAGACACGCACATTTTGTGACTCACGGAGAAATCAACTTGGCGTGAAACTAGTTTGAGATAATCGGCAGATCACTGTGTTTATTCTCTACAGTACTGGAGTTACCGGATTCACCCGCGGCACGTATCCCGGCCGCGTCAGGATCTTCATACCGTGAAACATCAAAATGCTTTGAATAGGTTCCAAAGTCATTGAACGCGTATTTCTTCGCCCAGCGATAAACAAAACTCCGCTCCGGTATTTCATCACCCGGCTGAAACTGACTCCTCCTCGGCGTCACTTTCTTCAATTCGTCGATCACCTCGCTGCGTACCGTTGTGTCACGGGCATTATGCTTCTCGGCCAATTCCACCAACAGGTCAGGTCGTTCCATGATCACACATCCGCGTGTGTGTTGCGCTGTTAACTCGCGAAAATCACGCAGGAACGATGACTCATTCATTGTTTGCGCTAATGGTTTTTCATCGTGAATGGAATCGGTCGCGAGCTGAATGACGGGGCAGGGTTCAATATCGCCCCAGGGTCCCACATGATGAGTGAATCCTGTGGCTGCCGGACACAGTGCGTTGCCTGCGTCATCATGATAAGCATCGATCACGATGATCGGCTTTGTGGCTCGGGTATCAACAACAAACTGCCTCACACGCCGCTGCTCCTCGCTCGACAATGCCAACTGTGGATTGGGCTCAGGACCTACAGGACGATAGATGTGATACCAACAATACATGACTCCCATCTCAATCAGACGATCGACCCAGGCGTTGTTAACAAGGTCGTCAATATTGCTTTTACAAACGCTGGTACAGACACCGACAAGTAATTTGTTGCGGAGAGCAGCTTCCAAGCCTTGCATCGTGTGATTCAAAACCTCGGCCCGACCACGTCGAGAGTCACTGATGATCTCAGTACCTTCCACACTTATTAGCGGAGTCACATTGCCGAGGCGTCGCAACTCAGCAGCAACCTCATCGGTAATGAAATGTCCATTCGTGAACACCTGAAAATAGACATCACGGTTCGCTTCAAAAATCTTCATCAGATCTTTGTGCATGAACGGCTCACCACCCAGAATGCCGAAAAAACTATTTCCCATCGCTTTGGCTTCAGCGATGGTTTTATTCGCAGCCTCGACTTCAATACGATTTTGCTTCGCTCCCACATCCACCCAACATCCCTGACATCGCAAGTTGCAACTATTAATCACGGACATGTAAAGGAACGGCGGAAAGAATTCACCTTTCTTCAACCGGCGTTTGTGTCGGTGAACACTCCAAAGGCCTCGCGCACCCAAAGTCCACGCCGCTTTCCAAAGCAGACGCTTGTCAGTTTCCTTCAAAAATCGTTGAGCTAGTCGCAAGTACATGGTTCAGCGGTTTACCCGGTTACGTGAATTCAGGAGCAGAATGCAGGTCTCAGGACTGGAATCAGCAGAAGTCAGTCGATGGGCTCCAGGCCCATTGTCACGTCAGTATGAGGTTGAAGGAAGTCCTCGCCCGCACAGGAAGACCGAATTATGCCCTAAAAGCAAGTGAATCCAGCAGTAACATGGCAAGTCACCCACCGCCCCAAAATTACCAATCCACGACAGAGCACACCAACGAGCTGCTATGAATCGACTCCAACAGAACCTTAAAAGCGGTACGCTTCAGCAAAAAAACGGTCCCTCGTTGAAATAAAAAAACCGGCAGACCCGAAGGATCTGCCGGTTTTGCCAATAGCAACCGAGTCTGTGCTCAACTCACTTACTAGATTTCTTGGTTTTTTTCTCGAAGCCTTTTCCGAACGCTTTATCCGAAAAAACGAGCTTCATTCGAGCTGCATCGTCCTTGGCCGAGGCGACTTTGTTTTTGCAACCGTCGCAGCAAAAGCCCACTTCTGTGCCTGCAATGTTGATCATTTTCCCGGCTTTCACTGCACCGCCGCTAAAAGGACAGCCTTTCTGGGTGTACTGCTTTGTCGCAACCAATTGGTGGTTCGCACGTTCCGCAAACTTCTTTGTGTTGGAAGCAAACTTGCCAGCACAACCACCGCAGCAAAAGTACACTTTTCCGTCTTTATAGTCTGCCGTTTTACCTGCGCTCGCAGCCTTGTTCGCGACGACACATTGCACGTTCTTCAGATCTACATCACCAGCAACGACCGTCGCCCCAGCGACGATACAAATAGCCAAAAAAGTCGTGAAGGTTTTCATACTCTGGATTCTCCGGGGGAGGGGGGGGTGGGATACACATGGCTGCTGTAGCTTTTGGTAAGAGCATAGGCACAACAGCATACCGAAATCAATCAATTCAGTAGGTTTTCTTCCAAAACCATGCGTAAATAACTACGCGACTCTGGCTGTTGCAATCCCAACTGTCCCGCAATCATCTCAATTTTTAAACGAGCCTGCTCAATACTTTCCTGTTTTTCGACCATGACCTCAACCTCGACGAAGAATCCCAGGCCTTGAACCTCGTCAATCACGACCCCGAATGGCCCCGTGGTATCGCGAACACGAAACGGCCGTCGTATCTTTCTCACTGTCGCGACCTCTTTGAAACCCAGATGCTCCAACAACTCGGCTGTCTGAGATCCGTCTTGATCTCCTGGGTCCAAACGCCACTCCATCTCACGCCTCGCTTTGATCGCACCCGGCAGCTTTGGTCCTTTGTAGGTAATCATGGGAACATCACCTATGCGACGAATGCGAAAAGCTTCGTTTGTGGCAGCAAAGTCACGGCATGGATGATTGTAATAGGTGTCAGCATGATGCTGGATCAATTCTTCAACCGCATCACATGCTTTCAATGCTCGCTCAAATGACTGCAAGTCCTGCAGATGATATTTTTGCTCGACTTCGTAAGTCATGATTCAATTCCTTGTCTTATCTTGCGTTTGATTAGCTGCAGCTTTGTCGCGGCTGTCAGACGGTTCCAACACCAATCGCCCAAGAGGTGTTGGTGACCCCTCGCTGGTGATCCAAACGTTTTGGTCTTCATCCACGGCTACGGCTTCCACCTGCCGCCACCTGGGTAAATCAAAGGCATCGGGGAGTTGCTTGATTTGTCTTGCAAGCGGTTGCGTTCGCGTTGAAGCATGAAAGCGAAAAGCCTGAAGATAATTGGTCACCCAGAGATCTCCCGTGGATGCATCAAAATCGGCGGCTGTCACCAAAGGCAACACAACCGTGGCAACTTTTGTCGCCGTGACCGTTATGTCAAATGCTTTTTGCGTTTGCTCAGGCAACGGGATCACGTAGACACCAGACTGTGGAAGAAAACTCTTGGTCAGCAGCACAATCGTTTTCCTTACGCTATCGACGGCGACTGCCTCACAATCGCGAGCGCCATCTGGATAACGCACCGTAATACGACTGACCTTCTTCACAGTATCTGACTCACGTGGGTCAGGCTCATCCAGCAGAAACAACTGTATCTTAGATCGCTGCCTGCCATTATCTCCACAATCTGCTACCAGTAACCTGGCTTTGCCACCGCTTGAAAACGTACAACAATCTTCCCAATCATTTGCGTTGACATCTTTAAGTTTTACTTTGGCAGTACGGCGCCCCTTTTTGTCATAAGCGTACAGCGAAGGTCCGTCTCCGGAATCGTTATGAGTCCAAAAGTATCCTTCACGGCGCAGAGAAATCGCCAATCCGCTGCTCTCAGTGACACTGCGATCCGATAGGTACACCTGATCGCTCACCTTTTGCTCACTGACCTCTTCACCGTCCGTTTTTCGCTGCTTGTTTGGGGTTGGACCTTCTGCAACTGAGCAGCCTGCGTGACATAGCATCATTGCTAACACCCAACACCTGACATGGCTCATCTGCTTTCGGCAGTGAAGGTGCGTTGTCCCAACGACGCCATCCTGTTGAACTTCATTTGAATCATGTGTTGCGATATTAATGACAGTGGGCTCCAACTTCTCTTTTTCACCGGGGTTCTTCGGGTTTGGCACTCGCCGCAACGGCATCTTTCAACACTGACTTCAGTTGCTTAGCGACTCCGACCGGATCCTCGCTGTCGCGAATCGCTCCGGTCACGGCAATGCGATGCATTCCACTACGAACAACCTGGTCAACGTTTGTCAGGTCGATGCCACCAATCGCAAAAGCTGGAATTTGAATTTCGCCGACGACTTCGGTCAAGAATTTGGTTCCCACGAATTCCGAAAAACACTTGGTCTTACTGGAAAATACCGGCCCGCAACCGATGTAGTCAGCCCCATCCTGCACCGCATCCCGTGCTTGTTCAATCGAATGGGTAGAGACACCAACAAGACGATTGCCAACGATCATGCGAGCATCAGCAACAGGAAGCTCATCCTGCCCAACGTGAACGCCATCGGTATCCGCAGCCAACGCAAGATCAGCACGATCATTCATGATGAAAATTTTGCCTAATCTGCGGGCAATTTCAGTACCCGCTCTTGCCCGGCGGATCAGCGTTCGATCATCGGCGCTTCGATCACGCAGCTGAATAACGTCCACCTCCCCCGCAAGTAGCTCTTCGACTGTCGCCTGAAAACTGGAATGGCCACTACCACAGCTCATCAAGACATACAAAGCTGAAGATCGTAAGCTGCCACTCTCTCTGGGTATCGCAACACGAAGTTCCAAAGCGGCACTGGTTGTATAACAGTGATAACGAATCTTTTCCAACGCTGCAGAGATCTCAGGATCAAGCGTTTTTGTATATTCTTCCAAAACTCGTAATGATTGCTGTGCTCGGGCAGCGGCAGCCGCCACGACATCCGCCAGATCAGCCCGTTGGTATTCTCCAGCAGCGGTGATTTCAGTACCCACGTCTTCGCTGGTATTACGAGATCGAAGAAGAGAAGCACGCGGGATTGGTTTCAAAGCAACTGCGAGACCATGCCGCTGACTCTTGAATTCAGACGTCAATTTCGAATCGTCTAAAACGAATCGAGCGATTTCCTCCATCGTGCGAAGCCCCTCACCAGCACGGTTTGCCGACGCGTCCAAAATGCGGTACACGGAATTCATAGTCTTCTGATTCATTCCATTCATGGCCTGCGACAGTTGGTTGCCAGCTAGTAACTTTTGATCGCTTCATTCAAACTCATTCTCAGCTTTTCAGGCCGCGATACAGCCTAGTTTAGCGCGTGATACAAAATCATGTCAGGACGGAGGCTTCGTCCACCACCCTCTGGCTGAGCTTGGGGACAAGACCGCAGATTTACCTGCCATCGAATTTCCACCGACAACTTGCCAACGAGTTGTGTTGCAGCCCCACTCTCACAGTCGACCAAACAGGGGTTTATTTCGATCCACCACTTCTCGAGACCTTTTCAGTTTCACCTTTTGGCTCTCGACGCATCCGCCAAGAATGCCAAATCGTAGTCAACCGCGCTGATCTGACGAAAAATATTGACCCGTGTCGCAAACTCGTGTTCCTGTCTCGTTGTCATAGAGCGGCGGGGCATGATAGGCTACCCGGGCAACGCCCTCGTAGCTCAGCTGGATAGAGCAGCGCATTCCTAACGCGCAGGTCGCAGGTTCGAATCCCGCCGGGGGTGCTTCCTAAGGTCACCGCTTGACCACGCACCACAAGTTGACTCTTAAACGTGGTCAAAAAGCCTTCTTTTAAGCCGCGACATAACGTGCTTTTTGGTAACGACTTACGTCGATGAACGATTGAGCGAGACTCTCTTGGTCGGTCGCCACTTTTGGTCTTCAACGCTTGATTGAAGCCGATCTTCGAACTCGATCGACTTCACTTTCAAGCTCTCACCCAGCTTGGCCGTCCTAAGTTAGCAATCTCACTTTCCGGTGGTGCGGGTGTGATTCGACCCGTCGTGACCTGTGAGCAAGAACCCCGTGGGCCAATCTCGAGCTTCATCGGCGGAGTGCGGGATGAAGTTTCCAGCTGAAGTTTCCAGGCAGGCGCGAGTCGTGTTGCGTTTCACCAAAACGGTCTTACAAAATTTCATGCAAGCCGGCTAAGCTGATCGCATTCAGCTCTCATTCATTTTCTTTGGCCCATTCTTTCGGATGCAATCGAACCGATGATCTCAGCCGACATCCTTGATCTCGCTGACAAGTGGCTGTGCCAACAGCGCAAGGATGCGCACCACAACCACGACGTGTGGGATCTTCGTTGGCACTGGAACGAGGTCCGCCCAGAACTGCTGCAGCAACTTGCTGAGGGCACCTACCGGCTCAGCCCCACTCGGATGGTCAGGATCGAGGGTGATTGCTTCGAGGTCTGGTCGTCTCGCGACTCTCTGGTGCTTAAAGCAGTTTCGATCGTGCTCAGTCGTCAGTGGCACACCGTACTCTCGCAGCGCTGCTTTCATCTGGCTGGTCGAGGTGGCGCCAAGGCCGCTCTTCGGCAGGTCATGGATCAAGTTCATCAAGCGTGTGCCCATTCCGTGGCACAGCAAAATACACACTCTGAGGCACCCTTACCGAGTCAGCCACCGAAGTTCATCTTCAAGAGCGATGTGAAGAGCTACTACGCTTCGATGAACCATGACATCCTGGTCAAGCAATTGAGGGATCTGATTGACGACCCGTTCCTTCTGGATCTGGTCTGTCAGTACGTGCGTCGAACGGTGGTCAAGGACGGTATCTACCGCAACGTGCAGCAGGGGATCCCGCTAGGCTGCTCGCTCTCACCCTTGATGGGCGCGGTCTATCTGAAACCGCTCGATGAGGCGATGGAAAAGACGGGGCTGTTCTATGCCCGCTTCATGGACGACTGGGTCGTACTGGCACCGACCCGATTGAAACTACGCAAAGTGGCCCGCATCATCAATCAGGTGCTGAACCAATTAAAAGTATGGCAGCATCCTGAAAAAACCTTCGTCGGACGGGTTGCCAAAGGATTTGATTTTCTTGGCTACCACCTCGCGCCCAATGGCCTGAGTATGGCTAACAAAACACGACAGAACTTCGTCTCGCGGGTAAGCCGGCTTTATGAGCAAAGAGCGATTCAAACCAGAATCGACGGTTACCAGAGACGATGGCGCAGATGGGTGACCAGTGGTCTAGGTAACTGGTCTAAAAAGTTAGAGCGGCTCGACCTCACCACCCCGAATCATTAGGCTAACCCTGTCAGTAGAACGCAGACTTAGTGAATGGGATCAGGGACGTCGGGAATATCGACTATCGCAATCCACCGTAGGACCGTCCGCCCTCACTATCTCCGCCTGCGGCGGACACATGCGAGACTCAGAATGCCTAGTGCCGCGAGCGTCGCGGACGTTGGTTCAGGCACTGCTGACTGACTCCCGCTCGCCGTACCCCCGAGGTTTGATCCGGTAAACGTGATCGTTCCGGCCCAACTAGCAGCTGAATTCGGGCTTGACCCAGCCCATCCATTAAAGTAGTAGGCGGCCACGTTCGCGGCATCTAGGTTATTCAGGATGCCCGTTCGTGAGCTCGGGGTGATCTGAGGCGCCACGGCTGTTGCGGCCTCATCCCAAATGATGGTCCTATTGTATGGATCACCTGGGGATGCCGTGGCGCCGCTGCCTGCGCCAGTCCAGTAAGCTATCTCCCAACCCTCCGTGAGACTTGTGTTCTTCGCAACGCTCCCGCTGTTGCCGTCCAAAGCAAAATTATTTACCGTCGCATTTGCCGGCGTGCTCGCGTCCGGGGAATTGGAGGTGGAACCTACCATCGCGATCATCTGTCCGGGATTTGCTCTTTCTACGAATATGATTCCAAAATCCTCTACAAATGCCGTTGACCGGGTCTCTGTAAACCGGGTCATGTTCATCGTCATGCTCTCGATGTTTCCGCTCAGATCATCAAAACCGAAAAGCTTTACGTACCCATCGTCGGCTAAGAGTCCATCCCCAGGGCCGGAGCCGTGGAAGTTTGAGTCAAAATCCACGTCTACTGTTACGCCACCTGTCGCGGTGGCCTGAAATGTCAGCAGCGTTGCGAGAGCAACACAACTCGATGCGTACTTGCGGAGTTGAATCATAGGTAGCTCACTGTTAGTCTTGTTTCTGCTACGCCCGGCGGAACGTAAGTTTGTAAGTATTGAGCAGGCAAAATGTCTTTAGAGGATTGTGACGCTTGCAATTACCGACGTCAACCACAAACCTCCCAAACCGTCCAAATTAACCCCCCCGGTCGGCTGTCTCCCCACTTCTCATCCGGTTCCGAACATCTCAAAAAACCGTGAATTAGTGGTAAATATCAGCCTTACGGGGACAAATCCGACCTCCGTGGAGTGACAATATTTTTTTTCTTTTCACGCCAGGTATCCCGCAATAT
>NZGD01000277.1 GCA_002690925.1 Rhodopirellula sp. | reverse complement strand
TTCTGAATACTGCTCGCCATGACTCTGATATGCATCGGTATAGTCAGCCTGCGAGCTCAAGCTCCGCGCGTCGTCCTTGGATGTACTCATATAGATTGGTTGATCCACAAAAGAGAGTAGGAAAAGAGTTCTCCTTAGCTAGGCCCTCCCTCCCGGCCCTGCTGAGCCTGGGAATGGAGTATGAAGCAGCTGTGCGTCTGAGATGCCCGTAGGTTCTCGTCTCAGACTGAGTGCAGCTAGCTTGCGGCTTCTTGACTATGGTAGTCACGTGCTGTGTCCGAAATCGACTATTGCACGTGACTCCGTCTTGAGAACAAAAGAATGATGAATAGCTCTCTTACTATGCAAAGTGGTCAATACTATATGTCTTCAATATGTCTGAACAGAACGAGAAGCAATGTCCGGACTGTAGCTCTTAATACGCTGCCACCTGCGCAAGTACTCTTCTACATGTCAACACTTGACCGAGCCCTTCTGCTCTCATCTCAACACTAGACCGAGAACCCTCAGTTGCTGAGAAGCATTTGAGATGACGAAGGAAGAACAATGCTCCCCCCTTCGAGGTCTTCAGGTTGATTTAATGGAAGCTCGCACATGTGAAAATAAAATTCTACGCCCTGGTTGGTCTCTGGGCCGCTCAGACTTGAAGAGAACTGCCAACCAGGCTCTAAGACTTAACTACGTAGTGCAGGTAAAATTGAGCAAATAATGGTCATAAAAGACCAAGCAACGCTTATTTTTATGGGCTTTTTATAGCTTTTTGAATAGATTTCTTGAAGAAAAATAAGGATGAGCGAGTGGATAAAGATTGACAGAACAGCAGGAAAAGTAAAAAGTCTTGCCGCTACAAGATATGAAAAGAGATTATGCGGATTCGAGACAAATACTGAAATAAATTTAGGTCCTGAACGTGCTGTGTCCGAAATCGACTAATGCACGTCAGTCCGTTAGGAAAATAAAATGAGATTACTTTCGATCCCATCCCATGGCGCCATACCGGTCGTGCCAAGAATTCGGTCCGCGACCATACGGCTCTGCCGTTTTCTGCCTTTTGTTCTTGCCGCCTTTCTTTTCGTCTTTGACGATAGGCGACTGGAAATATTCGTGGGCTTGAGCGGTCAAATCCATGGGGATGTCAGGAGGTTTGCCTTTCTGATCAGCACGAAACGGAATGCCGATCTGCGGTGCACCCGTCCACGGAGGAACGTTGTGCCACCCGTACTGACCGTCATGCTTTCCTTTTCCTCCTACACCATACACCGACCCTTTTCCCGTCCCCTTTACTTCGGCTTTACTTGGCTTAAAAGCCCCCTTACTGACTGAAGAACGGAAAGGATTGTCTGGTAATGGACCTTTTCCCCGATATGCCGGCTGAGCCACAGGCGCTGGTTGGAAAATAGAAACATCATCATCACGATGAGGAGCACTCTGTTTGCCCGAGCCTTTTTCACCCTCCCAATGGCTAGGATGCCACCGGGTCGAAGAAAATTCTTCCATAGTTACCTGAGCTGCGCCTTCGGGCTCGGCCCGACGCGCTGCAGCAGTGCGAATATCAGTCTGTTGATTTGGAATCTCAGACCAACCCTTTGCACCACCAGCCTGCGCATACTGACTAGCAGCTCCCTTCAAACCGGTTTCTACGAAAGTTCCTCGAATGGACTCAGGAAGGCGATCGTCACGCGGATCGGGTCCAAAACGACCCAAACGATCCCCGATGACCAACGGGTTAGGGTTCCGATGATCCTCTGATTCGCCAGCAGGAGTAGGCCCGACGTACTGTGTTGGATCAGTACGTGATGGGGCCGATGGATCAAAATCCTCATCAACACGCTTAGTCCGATTCCCGCGAAAACCCTCAAAAGAGTTGGTAAAATTCCACTCCACTCTGGATACGGCCACATAGCCGCCTTTTTCTCCTAGGTTTTGGGGAATGGCACCGGGCCCAGGTTGGTCCCAAAGTCCTTGATCGTACCTTTCCCAGCTTTCCGGCGCCCCTGCTCCTGAAAGCGGAACAGTCGGATTGCGGTTTACAATCGGTCGAACACTGTCAGCTACTGCGATGCCTTGCTGATGTCGCTCAGCATTTTTGATCGTATCCGGTGTTGCTACATGTTGTACAAGTGCACCGGTTGATTTATCAAATCTCGCAGCCTGAATAGCCACAAGTGAGTCGCCGGCATCTTCATGACGCTGCGTCTCGCTACGAACTGTGGCATAAGCCTTCTTGAGCTGATCACGTTTTCCCCGTATGTTGGGCCATGCTACCATCATAATTGATTCGTCAGGGATGAAATATCCCCACCTTACATTACCATTACTGTCTGTATCTGGAAGCGGTTCATCGGTCCACGCGTCCCTGCAAAGCGAAGCATGGGTACGCGCGGACATCAAGTCTCCTACTTTGAAAATCCGACTGCCAGCCACTGGCCGACGAGTCAGTTGGTAAGGACCATACGGTTTACAAGCTTCAGTTTGAACAGCGTGGATGGGCGCTCCTGCCTTATCGTATTTGTAAGTATTGTTATTCATATGGTAAGCCCGGACATCTTCCTCAAACGTCTGAACGGTAATATGGTCTGTTGTTCCGAGACCAGGGATCTGCGAGAACGACGGAACATTGTGTCGCGCTTGCCACTGCGGCGCTGGCGGATCCAGCCGTACAAACTCTTCGCATAAACGCTGCATTCTTTCGGGAAGCTGAGCGAGATTTTCATGCGTGAAATATTCGAGTTCAGACTGTGCCATCATGGTCGTGGGTTGCTTCAAAACGGCCGCGAGAGCCGATTGAGCTTCCTTTCGATAGTTCTCAATCCGGGTCGTAACAAACTTTTTCAAATGAAAACGTCGGTTTTGCATTTTGCGCGTGTCCGTTTTGTCCTTTCTCTCTGAATCGATCTCGCCTACAAACGATTGAGCAAACATAGCGTTCAAAGCATGAGACATGTTCTCGCAAACTTCGTCGAAAACGACACTGTTAAATCCTGAGACATATTGTCCATCTTTTCCACGGTATCCCGTAGCTGCAACGCCATGCCTAAGCTCTAGAAAAGCGTTGAAAACGTCCCCCGTCTGTTGGCCTTCGAGCACGGGCAGGATGTAAAACCCTGCTTTGCGATCGGACTTATCCTTGGGTTCTAAGTCGGGTTCCAACATGTGCAGCTTGTTGAAAAGATGTCCGACAACGAACTTTTCAGGGTGTTCGAACAAATCGAAAGCTCTGCGAACGGCGGAGTTCGCCAGACGAAAAGCTGGCGCCAACTTTAGAACTGGAAATTCACGCAAAAGATGATCTGTACATTGCAAGAAGTAATGAGAGACATTATTCTCCTTGCGGAACAAATTCGAGTCCCATAGATATTGAAAAGGTTCTACTGATATGCTTGGGACGAATTGATGTAGCCGCATTTCTGGGAATCCGCTCTCCAGGCAATTTAGCCACCAACAGAGCCATCCACTGCGACTCGGAGCGTAAAGATCTCCTTCATCCAAGTTCGGCGTCAGACGCCGATACTCGTTCGAAGATTCTTCTAGTCGAGGCAAGGCGAACAAGAAAATATTCATGTACGAACGAGCATCAGGATGCTGTGCCTTCTCGGTCGCAAACGCCAAATTGGCCAGCAACCCCAGAAAGAACTCCATGAAGTCCATGCAGTCCATTCTGTCCGTGTCTTTCATCGGTGGAAGGATAAAAATCTCTTCATTGTACTCGTTGTACGTTCGCAACTCTGGAAAGAGAATCTTGAAAATGTAATCGAGTTCACCTCCGTTTTGCCAAGGGGCTGAGCCCCAGTGGCCTCGATTTTTCGATGTGGTTGCGGCTCCTAGTCCGTAAAATTGTCTCTGATAGGGATATTGGGCGGGGGACCGAGCTGTGTCCGAAATCGACGATTGCTCGGTCCGCCCTACGCCCTTCTCCCCTCCTTGCTGACGAAACTTAGACTCAGTTAACTGATTTCCCTGCTCTCTGAGTTTGTTGTAGTCACTCCAAATCGCAGTATGTGACTGCTCTACGGGAGGTGCGAAGGTATAAGACAGAGATTTATATGTTGCCTGAAAGAAAGCATCCACCGGATAGCCGTGGGAGTCCAGGACTTTCTGACCGATAAAACGGCCTTGTTCGTGACTGCGTTCGAAGTCCACAACCTTATTCTTAATGTTCTTGAAAATATTCCACTCTTTGTTGCTCATCAAACCATTGTAATACTGCTGTCTGTCAAGAAAATTGTGAAAATTGTAAAAGTCATCCATCTGCTTAGTTCGCTCAAAATGTAGAATCTTTATGTTAGTCCAGATTGCCATGTCATAGGCTTGACTCGCGAAGCTTAAACAGAGATCTTGAACTTCTAGATCAAACTCAACCTCGCCCTTGAATATTTTATAAAAGGGTTGGTCTCGAGGCAACGCCTCACCTTTCTCGTTGACTTGCTGGGTGAAATTCCAGCCAACGGGAAAATCTTCTTTCTTGGCTCCGGCCCAGATATCTTCAGCGGGAGCAGCTGGATTTTGGAGACGTGCTGGGGTCGGTCTCTCCGAAAATGGACCTTGACCGCTCAACATATCTCGGTTGTTGCGCAGCATGCGCTCACGAGCTCGTTGAGCTTGCTCTGCCGGCGTAAGGTCTGGAACATCCCAGCGCACCGTATCTTCCTCCATCGCAGCGCAGTAAACTAAATTCGAGCCAGTGCTGTGTCCAAAATCGACGGTTGCACTGAAACTCGCTAACTAGGGTTTGAGACGTATCCCAATAGACGCAGCAGCTTTTCAAGTTTCTCATGAGGCAAAACCTTTGTCAGCATATCAGATGTATTTACATGCGTGTCTATGTTAAAGATCTTTATGTTTCCTTGCTGACTCTGCTCCCGTATCCAGATCTGAGGGAGCTGCAAATGTCTGTGATTACGCATCGAAGCTTGGTTACTAGCTAGCAGATTAGCAGCTCGATTGTCTCCAAAAAGTCTTGGAATATCTATTGTACTACTAATGAAAACTTCTTTGAATAAATTTCTTAATCCAAGAATCTGCTTCGCTGCCCAAGAACTGGCTGTCAACTCTGCTTCACATGTTGAAAGTGACACTGTGGTCTGTAGTGAAGATTTTCCTTGGACCAAACCCTCCAAGTCTCTGACGACGCCAACCATTATACAGCAGCCCTGTCTAGCGTGCGCGTCCGTCCCCAAAGGACCACTAAATCCCATCGAACTGTCAACATGTGCCTGAGTGAAAATAGTCATCTCACTAAGAACATTTGCTTTCTGTACCCACGAAGGGCAATGAACTTTCAAAACCTCATGCCTATGCTGGTATGCGTAAAAGATAAGATACTTCAAACTAGTTAAATGCCGTTTCCGGCCAGCTGACTGACCTCGGGCAATTTGCCCAAGTGCAGCTTGCAAACCTATGCCTACGGAGAGAGCATAAAAAGAAAGAGTATTGACACCGATGCGAAGCAAAGTAAGCTCCTCCTTTGTCAAAAGAGGATTGGCCTTGCAGTCTTCCATCAGGTTCATGTGATTGAAATTCTCTGGGAAAAGAGAGGCCATTGCGAACTGTTCGTCCTCTTGAAAAACCTTCTTTTCCAGAAGCTTTGTAAAAGCTTTCTCTACATATCTAGTCTGGTCGAGAACTAGATAGTCATCTTGAAAATAGATATCTATCGAAACATACGAGAGCGGAGATTCTTTCGTAGCCACGCCGAAACGTGGTTCTCCGTAAATCGGTTTGAAAAAGTTAACGATCTCTCTCTGTCGATCAGTCAGCTGATGTGCCCGCTGCGCTGTGTCCGAAATCGACGATTGCGCAGCAGGCTGATCATCAAGATGTGCACTCATCTCGGACTCAGGCCTAAACATCCAGACTGGTGCGCCACAGAGCATTTCACCTGCTGTGCACCTGAGTTCCTGCGAGATTTCATACATCAATTCCACAAGTGTCTCTGAATTCATGGAAAAGAACCACAAATCATCTACATAAGTAGAAACAAGTGTCAGCTGACCGTCTACGATTTTCATGTATAAACTCTCTTCTAAAAGACATGCTTTAAAACCATGTTTCTCTAAGCATCGTCTCAATGTTTCCTGCCACCTTTTCGGGGCGCTGGTTTCTCCATAAATGGATTTCAAAATTTGGAGAAGGAAATCATTGTAATTCTTGATTGTGCAACCTGAATTTTTAAGCAACGTAGGCAACAACATAGATTTCCACTGTGATGGTAAACGTAAATATGTTTTTAGATGTCGACTTCCCTGACTTTTTTCATCAGTTTGTGTAAATGCTTCTGAAACATCCATGCAAGCAACACTCTGTCTACCCTGAGAAAATATGTTTAGCAGGCTGCGCCACACCAACTGGCTGGTGGTACCCGCGTAGACGCCACTCTGAAGACCTTCCGCCTCCTTGTCTGTTGGCAGCTGAAAATTTCCACAAGCCACCAGACGTGACTTGTTCGTTGTAGGTCCATCAGCTTTAGTCTTCTTCGAGTAGACTACCAACGACGGAATCATCTCGTAATCGTCGCGATTCAAATTCTGAATGTCAGACATTTTCACGATCTTCAAAACCCCCCTGTTGACCAAATTCTCGAGCTCTTTATTGTTAGAAGCCAGCCACTGCAAAACAGCCTCGGGATTCGTCTGACATTCTTTGAGAACATCCTTGTTCTTGACAACAATAGCTCCGAAATATTCTTCTTCACTATGATTGTTACGCCGACAAAGATCGGCCTCTTTTTCCCAAGTTTTAAGCATGCTAGCGAAAATATAGTCTCGAGCTAAGTACAACATCGTTGCGGATTCTTCACTTGTAATGTCTGGCCAGTTGAACACCTGACTACGAAACTCTGGATCTTCAAAATATGCATTTAGTTCTCGAAACCATGCAAAGTCTTTTAGATTGCCTTTTTCACCCGTTGCTACCGGTCGATCAAAGTTGCCACGGATCGACGACTCTGGGTCGTCGAGAAAAGATCTTACGGAGGTAGGAAGTGCTGTGTCCGAAATCGACTTATGCACATCCGCCTCCTTGTCGACCTGCTCGAAATGCAAAATTCGATGCACACACTCAGCCAACGGGCATAAACTTTGAAACTGTGCGTCATCTGCGAACTGCAAATCTGAAAAGCAGTCGTAACAAAAATAATTACATCCAGAGTCACATTTGTGTCCTTTTACATCATTACCTTGCTCCTTATCCTGAGCACTGCCGTTGTTATGCAATTTGATGCAACGAGGGCAAGTAAGCTTCTTTGGACGCTCACCTATTTTCTTACTCAGGAGTTTCGACTTGAACGGAGCTTTCATGTACTTCAACAGACGCAAATTGTCTAGAGGCTCGTTTTCGAACACCCATTCTTGATCCTCTGGAAAAGTAACCTGGCTCCACGGCACACTAGTGCACCGATATCCCAGATCTTTGTCAGTTGTATGAATAATATACACTCGATTCCTAGGAGCGGGATTGAGAAGAAGTGCTGGAATCTGCTTACTTTCGACACTGCGCTGTTTAACACCGTCCATCTCTTTGTGGCCGGGCACAAATGCCTTTACGTAGCGACCAACCATCTCGAGTTTGAAACCGTTGTTGAAAGTCTTGTTCCTGTATGGACGATCCTTAATCTCCAGCGCGTTCACCTCATTTATGGTGCGCGCCACAGCCGGCCAAGCAACAGCTGGCATTTTCGAAAACTCCAGCTGCTTGCGAACCTTGAAAAGAAGATTCTTCACGGCAAATTCCTTGGCTGGGTGTCGATACGGGACCGAAAAGTGATGGTGCCCATGGCACGCCAGGATGTATTCTTCAACAAGTTTCGTGTCAAGAGTACTCTCTTCCTCGCTCTCAAAATAGAAATTGACCTTTTTCTTGCCATCATCTGTCCAGATGCCTAAACACTCAAGACAGTGGCGAAGACCTGCACAAGCCGTTTGACCTGTGTTTTCTCTGAACGGAAAATTCAACTCGCAAGTTTCTATTTCCTCGATTAATGGCTTCTTGGGGTTCTTCGCTTTAAGACGGCTACAATGATACACCCACACAGCAGTGCTCCCGTCAAAGCCTGTTCGACTAGCAGAATGAATATCCCCCCAAATAACCCAAGCCCCTTTCGTGGACTTATAAAACTTCAATTTGTCTTTAAGACTGGTTTTCCCTTGAGGTGCCTTCATCGCGTTCGGATTGACGCCGATTTTGGCCCGAGAAAACTCAAGCTCCATTGGAACTTCGGAACGCCTCAGTAACTCGAAGTCGAGTTGATCAGACTCTGCCGGCTTTGAACCTTCGGTTTCTGATGAGCGGACCGTTTGATCTATCACAGCAGGGTTGCACTCGGGTGTAAACTGTTGACTCCCCCCCACGTTCATAGGAACCGAAGTCCCCTCCCTGTCGCCAGAGAACGAAAAGTGAGCGGGCTGTGCTGTGTCCGAAATCGACTGTTGCACGCCGCTTAGCTCACTCTGATAGACTCCAGCAATATGACCGAGAAACGTAGTACTATCGCGTTTATTCTCGATCCAAATGCTGTTAAGTTGCTGAGGTAACAAACTGACGTTGTCAAAGAGAAAATTGTACCCCTTAAAAGAACCTTGCTGATAAGCAGCATCGAACTCGGCGTCCGTCACATCCAACAAGGCCAGGGAAGGCGAAAAGTCCCATTGCAGTTCGTCCTCACCCTGTGGTGCGCTAAATTGCTTTCCCCAAGAGAGAGCAGCGCGTTGTAGCTCACGAACATGTTGTGCTTGGTCCTCTGACATCATTGGACAATTATTTTCGACTGGAAGTCGATAAAGAAGTTTATCGTGGCCATATTCATCTACGATATACAAGTCACAGGAACGACCTTTCCAAATGACGTGACCGCAGTACAAACAAAAACGCCCCATGCTGATGAGTTCTTCAGTGCATTTTCCAACTAGTGAATTGGGCAGCTGAACCTCACCAGATGCGGTGATATATCCAGAGGACTTTTCACCGGCGGCCAGGTTAAGATCCCGCGGGCCTACAACGGGATCACCTGCCAAGGGCTTGAAAACTAAATTCGTCGACGCACCAGAGTCGAAAATGATGCGAATAACATTCCGAATGCCTGAAATGAAAAAATCATGCGTTGCGACATTCAAACTGCGTCCGTGAAAACCACGTATGACGCGCAGAGGTCCAAAAAGGCTAAGCCCTAGCTGGACTACTCCTGTAAGGGCCATTTCACCGAGCGCTCGACGAAGAAGATGCTTCGCATAGGCCTCCTGAGCGGCGGCGATTATAGGGCTAAAGAATTCATTAACATTTTCAACACTGAGGTCGAAAGCGTACCTGTAAAAAGATTTACGTGGGTTCGCGCTATCGCGCAGATCGTCAAACTCGGGACACGACTCCGGATACATACAAAAGTGTATCGAGTAGACGAATGTTTGCGGTGCTATCAGGAAGAAAAGTAATGTTGAAACCAACAAAATGATCACTGTATGCACCAACATCTTGAAAATGCGCTTGCAAACTAGAAAAATATCATCAATACATGTCTCAACTGCGCAAAACAGCCGAGATGGGCACACTAGCAGCCAACATAGTGCTAGGAAAAAGGAGTGAAGCATCCAGCCGAAACGTCCATACCTCGGCCGCTGATTCTCCTCCACGCCCCGGTCTAGTCACTCTGGATACTGACCGTTCTGTTGTGCGATGCGGACCGTAAAAGCCTTGATCCTCGCATTCGCCTGCTCTTTCTGAACAGGTGAGGCATTCTGATTGTGCACGAGCTTGCGATCCTCGTGCATCATGTTAATCGTGTAATCCTCGATAGCAAGCTGCGGCGGAGCTGGCAAAGCCGGAGGAGCCTGCTGCGCAGGCTGCTGTGCAAACGGTGCTGCCTGTGGCTGCTGGTAAAAATTCTGACCCTGTGCAGCCCACCAAGCGTGATTCACGTAGTCCGGAACCATCTGCCAGTCCGCGCCAACAGCCGGAGGCTGATACGGCATAGCTGCAGCATACCGGGGCGCCCAGTTATTCTTTCCGCCGCCCTTGTCCGGTCCGGGACCAGGTGGCTTGGCGGCTGGCTGCTGTGCGTTGCCACCGTTACCCGACTTCTTCTTCTTGAACCCGGCTTTGTAGCGGTCCCGCCGCGCCGTGACGACCGCGATCATCTCGGCGGTCACCGTTGCCTTGGCGGGATGGCCACCGTACGGCTGCATGGGGCACGGCTTGCTGTCAGCCAAAAACTTACACTTACCGTCAAGGCAATAACTCCAACACAACCCCCGCCTATAGCCATCTTGCATGATTTCACTATAGTACTCATTCAGCTGCTCCTTGGTATAGACTTGACTAGCTTGAGCGGGAGCTTGCTCCCCCCCTTTTTTACTGTCCTTGCCCTTTCCCTTGCCTTTCTTACCTTTTCCACCCTTCTTGCCGTCTTTTCCTTTTCCCTTCCCCTTCCCCTTTTTATCCCCCTTTCCCTGACTGAACTGTTTAGCAGCCGGCGTTTGATCCTTCTTGGATGCCGGAGGCTTGTGATCGGGAGACTGGTGGCGAAGATAAGGAATGACCTTCAGATGGAAAAATGAAATGTCATTTCGCACTTTCTGACGATGCTCGTCGGTGCAGCGGTAATCAGTCACGTTTTTCTCTATGCGAAACTGACTCCAAATCGTGTTAAGGTCCTTGAACTGACTAAGAACCCCGTTGTCGTGACCGCTACCGAGCAACTTGTACTCATACATCGTGAAAATGTTCTGCGGATCGGGAAGTTCGATCGAAAACTCGATGGCCATGGCAATCACCTCTTGCCACGCCTTGAAAGTGGATTCATACGAAGAAAAACCAATGGGATTCGGCTTCTCCTCCTTGCCAAACGGAGGCGCGATGTACTTCTGAATCGCTGTGCGCTCGTAGTTGCGCCCGCTGTACCCCGAGCAGTACAAAAGAAAATAAGCAGCCTCGATGCAATAAAACTCGCTGTGCACCAACATGTGTTTCGTGGTGTTCTCAGGTGCGAAGACATCTGTCACTTGACGATCTTCTACAGACTCAGTCGAAAACTTACCATGCTTACGACACAGGTCGTACAAATCGTCTTTCACCCACTGTGGCAGGATTTCCAAAAGCGCTGCCATATACTTCGTGCGCCAATTCAACTGAAAAGGAGTCAGCTTAGACGTATCCGGCGCCTGAAAAGTGAGAATGGCGTTCTTGGCATCCGGGTGCGAAACTGCTTTCTTATGCTGCGTTTTTGCCCACTGCACTGCAGACATGACTTCATCGGGGCGCTGCGGAAAAGTCTTCAAAAGCTCAACGATATGAGTCTCACTGATAAAACGATCGAGCTGTCGCAGTTTTCCTACTGCAAAATCCTTGGCGAAATGTGTCAACTTGTGCGAAAACGAAACCTCAGCACCGGCTTTCTCATCCATATCCTCGTAGTATGCACGTTTCGTACTACCAGCTTTCTTTTCATTGGATTCTTTGAGTGCGTCAACAAGGTTTTGAAGAGCTGTCCAAGGATCCGGCGGATCATCATCTCCACCACCGGCAGCGGCACCAAGCTTCTTGCTCTGGCCGCGATCGTCGTCGCCTCCACCTCCGGGATCACCGGCTCCCCCCGAATCCAAAGTTTCCCCAGGATTTTTCGAAGGATCATCTCCGTCTGTGCCCGAAATCGGCGATCGACGAGAGTGATCACCCCCCTTTCCAGCATCAGCTTCAGCTTCAGCTTCAGCTTCGGGTTGCGATCCTTCATCGTATTCGCCCTGCTCGATTCCCTCCTGGTAATGTTCCCATTCCTCTGCAGTCCACGGTCCTTCACGCCAGCGACGTTGCGCGTCGTAGTCTCCGTGCTCGAGCTGTCCGAGATCTGCATAACCAGCTTCCTGCGCAAACGCATCTTGCCGATCGGCATCTTCGTCCGCTTCATCTCCGAAGAGATAACCGACCTCACTCAGCTTAATAGCATTCTTATCAGGTGGACTTGAGGGCTGGTCACGAGCAGGTAGATAATCTTCGGCCGACATCTGTCTCGTTGCGGCCTCTTCGAGAAGCTTATTAGCCTCCTCGTTCTCTCTCAAGGCTTCATCTTCAGCAGCCTTTTCATCTCCACAGAAAATACGCTTAGCCACTTTGGATTTTCTCAAGGCTTCCTGTTCTTGTTTTTCAATATCATCCAGCTTCTTCTGCAGCTGTCTCTTCTCGTATACAAGACGCTCGCTGTTTGCCTTTGCAAGCGCAAACTTCTGGGCGTCTGATAGCTTCGGAGTTTCTTTCCCCTTTCCAATACCTGTCTCAAACAACATCTCATCAAATCCGCGACCTTTCTTGCCCTTCGCCTTGTCCTTCGCAATGATCCTCGCCTCTTCAACCGCCTTCTCGGTAGCAGGCGTTGCCTTCGGAAGAGTGCCTTGCAGAGGGAACAGAGCATCTTTAGACGTAAGAACCTTCTTTTCACGGCGTTGCATTGTTGCTGACATAGATTCAGGTGCTGGTGGAGACGGCGAACCAAATGTAGGCGGCTGTCCTGATTTGCCTCCAAACATAGGTAGCGGAGGACTCGACTTCGGAGCGCGACGCGGCTCCGTAATCTTCGGCGTCAGCTGCGGCCCCTTACCTGTAAAACTCAGCGTCAAAGCAGATAATGCGCTCTTGCCCTTTGGAGGAGCAAGACCTGGTGGCGGTTTCGAGGGTCGTTTCACCGGCATATAATCGATAGTGATAGGATCCCAGTGACCAACCTCTGCATCTCCGGTTGGCGTCTGAATAATCCACATACTGTTCGAATGATCTGGGATCAGCCTCGATTTGTCTTCCTTGTTACCATAATCAACACGGAAGACACCACCAGAAACCACAGCTCCAGCTCTCGCTTTGATAGTCGAAGTCAGTCCATCATCACTAGTAATAACTTCGCTGCATACGAACATAACCATCTCAGTTCCGAAAAACATGGAAGCAATTGCTGCTTCCAGCATGCCGGGCTGAATCCAGCCTTTCGCGGCCTCCAAGAGTTCAGGCATGAACTCCGCGTCCACGTAAGGAGCTCGCGTTTCGTCGAGCACCTCCGGCACCTTCGAATTCAGATCATCGCATACGAAATACAGATAGTGTTCAGATATACCACCAATATTGTATAGCATAGGGTTCTCGTTTCTGGCATAGTGCATGATAATCAAGCGAACCGACTGCCAAGCTAGCTCATCTCCACATAGCTGGAAGGCGATAGTGCGCCAAAGGCAGTGTCGGTCGCCAAGCACAGAGTGCTTGTGATATTGCCAGTCCTCACTCGGCGTTGGGTTGCCGAAGTGATCAAACCGTCTCTTCGGGGGACTCATGTTTCCCATTTCCTCATCAATAGGAACCAATCTCTTCTTCACCTTCGTACCTTCCTCGACCTTATTCGGAGCGTAGACTCCATCGAGATATAGAAAGTTTCCTTGAACGAAGGTGATCAGATCCTCATACAGATCTGACGCATAGCTGTACATCTTCTTACCAGCGGTATTCGTCATAACCCGTAATTCGGACATTCGTTGCTTCACGTACATTTCGGATAACAGATACGAGTCTTCCTCTGGATCCTTCCGAACGTCCTGCGGACTTACTGTCAGTGGAGGCATCAACGCTGAGCGGAGTTCTGAATACTGCTCGCCATGACTCTGATATGCATCGGTATAGTCAGCCTGCGAGCTCAAGCTCCGCGCGTCGTCCTTGGATGTACTCATATAGATTGG
>NZGD01000276.1 GCA_002690925.1 Rhodopirellula sp. | reverse complement strand
CACACCTTCAAGCTTTGCCGTGCTGTCAGTCAGTCGCTCAAAACGCTCTGCGGTAGTCTCTACATTGCTGCGCAAGGTCGTAATCACTGCGGTTGCAGTGAGAAGGATACCGACCCAACCACCAAAGAAGTTGAAGACACCGCGCAGCGCACCGCCTGCAGTGGCCAGGGCGCGGGTAGACAGAACCATCTGCTGCTGTGCGGTAATAACACGCTGTGTTGCGGCTAGGCGGCGCTCCTGTGCGCCCTGATAGCGCACCTCTGCCTTTTCCAGTGTGCGGATCTGCTTGCCAAGCGCCGCCGATGCCACACCTTCACGCTGCAGCGATGTAACTCGACCCTGCGCTACAGCAACGGTGCGAAGAGCCCGCTGTTCATTTCTGCGCGCCTGACCCTCTTGTTTGGCAGAAGCTGCAAGTTCTGCAGTCCGCGCAGCTGCTAGATCACGGAAAGCCTGCGAAATGTTGGATATGCGACGTGCCGCAAAAGATGTGATCAGCGCTACACCCGCGATTTTGACGGCTTCACCGAACTTTTCTGCGGCCTCTGCATTGTCTGATAGCAAGTCGCCTAAAGCTATCAACCCGGATACCGTTGTCGCAGATCCACCTAAGCCCTTGTCGAAAGCCTCAGTCACGATAAGTGCGCCGCTCTGGAACACCTTTGCTGCGTCTGCAATTGTCACCTGAACATTTCCGAAACGTGCGTCGGCTTCTTCCTCAAGGCTATTCAGGGCTCTGATCATGACGTCACTTGTGAGAACACCTTGTTTTGCCAAAGCCTTCAGATCGTTGATCGTGCCGCCCGCTTCTCGGGCAATCGCGCGAGTAAGTTCGATCGGTGCGTTCTCTCGAATAGCCCTCAGTTCTTCGCCGCCAAGCTGTGACGCCTGAAGTGCCTGACTGAATTGGATAAGCGTAGATGATCGCTCTTGTGTGGTTCTGCCCGAGATGGCGAACAGTTTGTTCAAGGTCTCAACCTGCCGGATGGTTTGCTCAAGTGTTTGCGTACCGGCCACCGCTTTTTGAATACGCTGGACGCCGCGTGTGAAGTCGTTCAAGCCTGAAAGTGATCGTACAGACGCCTGAAAAACACGTTCAAATGTCTCTTCGCTTGTGTCGCCGGCTTCACGCAAAGCGTTGCGGATCTGCGCAGCTTGATCGATGAAGTTCGTGGCAATGTTGACGCCAAAGCCACCAGCGATGATGCCAGAGATAGTCCGCAATCTACCAGCTGAAGCAACGATACTATCGACACCGCGCTCAACTCTGTTGAACCCGGCCACAGAACTTTTTTCAAAGTTGTTTATGCCGCGCTCGATCCCGCGAAGCTTTCGCAAGAAAGGCCCATCGATCGCATCAAATTCGGCTACTGCTCTACGGACCATTCTGCACCTTATTGATTTCTATTTTGCGCTCAACAGCGGCCCAAAGCTCTTTGGGTGTTGCTGTCCAAAATTGGGCGGGAGGCCAACCCAAGTCTACTGTGGCGACAGAGAAGGCTCGTTTGAGAAAGCCCCCATTATCTCGTCCAGCGTCTTCTGTGCGTCGTCCTCCCGTTCGGCTTTTTTTTGGGCATATTGCTCCGGGGTGAACATCAGACGTTGAATGAATTCGCTTTCTTTGGTGACAAGATCCTCATGCCAGAGACCCATATCGAACATGCGTTCCTTGACGGTATCGAACTTCCAATCGACATCCGGATTGGCTGCTTTAAGCCCCTCGAGTAACAGAAACGCCCGGACCTGCAATTTAGCTTTTCCCGTAATCAATTGATCAAGATGGTTTACCAGCCCATCGAACTGATCTTCGAACGCGTCCACCACCGCGAAAGTGGGAAGCAAGGAGACCTCACGGCCCCCCAGCTTCAGTTTCACTGCGTCCCGCATCTTACGCTACGGTCTCACGTGTGATCGTCCCATTTTCGGACAGTTCGATCGAGAAGTCCGGTTCGCCGCTTACAGGGAAGCTGGCTTGAGACAGGATGACAGTCATTGGCCCATGCCAACGAAAGCCGCCAACGGTCGCGGTTTCGATCCAGAAATAGCCTTCGCCACCACCATCGGAAGCCGCCACCAAGAGATCTTGCCCAGCTGAAACAGGTTCATCCAATCCCATGTTGAAGGTTGCGCTGAAGCCATCATTGCCCTGCGCGGTCTTCGACACGTCTTTGAAATTTGTCCGCTCCACGGTCAAACCAGTGTTCAAAGTCAAATCACCCTGCGATTCCACCAGCACCTTATTGCCGGTAACTGTGCCATCGTCAGAGATATACAAAAGATAGTTCTTGCCAGACATGGTCTATTCTCCTTGGTCTGTTTGGGTTTGCCAGATGCTCTTGGCAGAGATCCTGTTTAGGATTTTAAAGAAGCGTTATTGAGTACCGCGCAAAACCATGCTGCGTGGTGCCGTCATTGTCGCTGTCAATTTCAGTGTATTCGAAGTCCGGCTTTTTGCCGTTGAGCGTGGTAGACATGACGGCTGCGTGCAAGAAACCAATAACCTGCTTTGCTCGGATCTGCCCGCGACTTTGCGCCGATCCCGTTACTGGCCTGCTGAAGTAGTGAACCATGAAGCTGTGACGTCCACGCTCTCTGTCTTTGAAAGACCGATCGGCAACATTGAAACCATCTATCCTGATATATTCATCAAGCGGTGGATTTGGCGCATGATCCAACACTTCAAGGCTTTCACCTTCGGCAGTGATTGCTGACGTCAAAGCGTTGTAGAGATCCTGCTGTACCTGCGGCATTGCTGCAATCGTCATTGGAATACTTGCCTCATCACAGCGTCCAACGCCGCTTGCTGGTTTCTGTAATAGACCTCTCGTTCGCCTTCGAAAACATCATCGTGCACCGGGCGCGCGGGCTGCGTCGGTGTACCTTTGAAGAAGTATTGAAGGTGGATTGCTTGCTTAAAGGCGGCTGAAGACAATAGCCCAACTCGACCCTTTAAGCTTCGACGGCCAAGCGAATATTTATAGGTGCGGCGCGCTATCCCTGTGATGTCTCGCATTCCTGTTTCGCCGTGATGGAACTCAGCATACTGAGAGGCGATATTAAGCCCCTGCATGACGTCTCGATACATCCGCTTTGTTGATATCTCGACTTGCTCGAAAGCCTGCTCTTGAAGCTCTTCCGGCGCGGCTCTGATCGCGGCTCTTATTGCCTTTACACCCCTCACGCGCGCCATCAGCTTGGCTGGCCTTCTCTTGCTGTGATCGAAAGGTACTGCCCATCGCCCTGGATGTCTTTCGGGCGAGACTGAATGTTCATGTACACATCGTTATCAAGATCGACGCAGCGCATACCCGATGTGATTGCCCGTGTGTTGGTATTGTTGTCGACTTTGAGGCGAACAACGGGTTCTGCAGCAATTCCACCGGCGTTCAGAACTTCCATCTCTTTAGTCATAGACCGTATGTGCTCAATCTCGCCAAACTCTTCGACGTGAATAGCCCAAGCGACTGTTTTGCCCCCATAGCCATCGTCAACAGTAATCTGCGTTTCAAATCGCAATCGGCTATTCATACCCGTGTGACCTTCAAGTCTCTGATGAGGTGTGTAACGCCCGCGGGTATCTCCCCGCGGTCCTCTGTCATGCCATCTGGCGCTCGATACCATTGAACAATCATCATCATAGCCGCGGTGGCAACTGTTTTGATCTTCGGTGACGCATCAGGCAAACCTGCTGTCATCTCGAACGTGAATTCATTCCGGTCTTCGTAAGTATCCGGCATTTCAAAGTCTTCATTGAAGACAACGACAGATTGGCCACGCCCTTCTTTGAGTTGATACTCTGTGTCTGGCAAAACCGTCTCGACACCTGCCGTGTCAAAGTATTTGATTGCCACCGATCGGACATCGACAAGAGGCAATCGATATGAGCCCGCAAAGGTCATGCTTTCTTGCGAACTCCATGTTTGAGGCATTATGCAGCGCCCAAGCGCGCCCTCTGGCCCGTCCAACCGGCCGGTGGCCGCAGAGATCAGCGTCTCTATGTAGTCGTCCTGCTCTACGTGACGTAGACGAAGAGCGGCCTTGACGGCGTCCAGTTCAATGAAATGATCAATGGGGCCAGATATCAGCTTAGGGCGCGTTGACATGATGTTTCTCAGTCTTGTTCTGGGAAGTAATACGCAAGAAGTGCGGAACGCAGTTCCTTGACGGGCAATTCATCAAGTCCTTCGACGTCCAATTCTGGATCATCCCGCACGTGCTGACGAAGTTCCGCGCCCTTCATCTTTTTCATCTCAGCCTTTGTAACGACAGGCTCTTCTGCGCCTTGGCCTTCCGGCACTGCGACGTTGACAGGGCGATCTTGCTCGGGCTCAACGAAATCGACGACATCCAACTCTTTAGCCGTTTCCAGCAAAGAATCTGGGCATTCCGCGCCCACAGAGAAGGTGCGTTCATAGCGATCACCTTCGACTAGAAGGTTTGTTGATGTTTTGAATTTCCAAGTCATGTTCAATCCTTTTGAAAAACCGACCAGAGCCGTAGCCCCGATCGGTTATATTATTTGAAGTAATCCAGAAGGATTAAGCTGCGCTCACACGGTGATAACGGCCATATTCCGGGTTCCACAGACCGCCGCCAACGCGTTTGGTTGTGTAGAACATGATGTATGGCTTGTTTGTGAACGGGTCACGCAGAACACGAACGCCAAACCGGTCGAAGATGTTATAGACCATGCCCATGTCGCCGTAGAACACAGGAATAGCGTCTGCAGCAACATCTGGCATACCCACAAGTTCACGCTGAGACACGCCCAACAAAGTAGCCGGCTCACCCGCTTGGAAGGGTGGTTGCCAAAGGAAGTTGCCATCGCCATCCTTCATTTTGCGAACAATCCCTTGCGTGCGACGGTTCATATACAACGAAGCATTGGTGGCGCGCGTGGATTCGACATCATAGATCAGATCGACAAGTCCATCAGGCGTCAGATCGGCAGCGGCCCCGGATGTGACCTCTTTGATGTGGCCAAGAGGATGTCGCAGGCTTGCACCAAGTGCCAACTCGTCTGCTTCTGTGTAGGTCAGAAGGCCACGTGGCTTGTTGTCACCATCGCCGTTCACAAAGGCTTCGCCTTCTTGGAAGTCGAACTCTGTACCGACCTCAGACGCA
The DNA here is from genome assembly GCA_002690925.1 of Rhodopirellula sp. Lineage (GTDB taxonomy): Bacteria > Planctomycetota > Planctomycetia > Pirellulales > Pirellulaceae > Rubripirellula. Next base: position 42,144 of record NZGD01000276.1, on the reverse strand, counting down.
AGCCATCCGTCAATGTCGATTTCCGAGTCATCCAAGAGCCGCTGCGTGATGCCAGGCATAGCGTAAATTTCACCGAACGCATATGTATAAGGCTGCAAGGTCGGCCCATCGGTTTCTGGTCGCGCTGCAGTCTCACCAACCCAACCAGAAGCTGTGCCGCGAATGTTGAACAAACGCGTGAACCCGCGGCCCGATACATTCGTGACGGTAGCAAAGTTGCGCATTGCAGAAATCTGCTTCAGCTTGTCCGTGATAGTGCGATCCCACTCGACAGGAACAGTGTAGCCACCATCTTCATCAGATCCGACAGACAAGGCCGCTTTGATCCCGCCCTCTTCAATCATCGAAGAGATTTGATCTTCATTCTTGCCTGTGCGGAAGAACTTATCAAAGGCGGCTTCGTACTTGCGCTCTTGAGGCGAAAGCTTGTCAGCATCTCCCTGCTCACCCAATTCAAATTGGGCCAGCTTTTCAGCGTTGGCCTTCATTTCATCGTTGTGAGCGTTGATGCTGTCCATCATTGCGTTGATAGATTCGTTGATCTTCTCGATTTTCTCTTTCTCGAGAACGTCAACAGCAGCTTGCACACGCTTGTCAGCTTCGGCACCAACGCTCTTTTTGAGCTCTTCGAAGCCTTTGTTGACCTCTTCGAGTGCGTTTGCCATTTCTGACGTTGTCATTTCCGCCATCACGGCCACTGCGCCGCGAGTAATGGCGCACACTTTCCACATGCGAGACATGGTATTCTCCTTATGATTTTGCGTTTTCGGCAAGCTTTTTAAGGCTTGCCACGAATTCGCCAGCGCTAGACTTGGCGGTAGTCGATGCAGCGCTAGGCTTGCCCGACTTTAAATCCGTCATCAGCGCTCGGCATTGAGAACGGGATTTATTGGGGTATGAGTTGCGAATTGCGTTCATGACAGCAACGTCTGACCGCACAGACGCAGCTGATACATTGTCATCTTCGGCCATCTCTTCGTGGGCAAGAAATTCATCGGCAAGACCGGTATCAACAGCGCTCTGGCCATTGAATACGGTCTCTTCATCCATCCAAGTCACGATCTGTGCATTGTCTTGGCCAGAACGCTTTGCATAGAGATTTGCCATGCTTCCATCGAACTGCTCAAGATCGTTGATTACAGCTTTCAGATCATTCTTGTTCCCCATAACAACGGTCCAGGCGTTATGGATCATGATAAAGCCAGTTTCAGCGATACGCACTGTGTCTCCGGCCATCGCAATGACAGAAGCGGCTGATGCTGCCATTCCGATCACGTGAACTGTCACTTTGGCGCTATGTTTGCGCAAAAGATTGTAGATCGCGACACCTTCAAAAAAGTCACCGCCCATCGAATTGATGTAGACGTCAACATCACGATCCCCGATGCTGCGCAGCGCACCTGCAATCCGTTTGGCCGTTGTGCCCTCTCCGGTCCACCAATCTTCACCAATCTGATCGTATATCGTGATCGAAGTTTCGTCAGACGCGTTATTGGCCACGACTTCCGGTTGCCAGTTCACAATAGCGTCTTCGCGCAGAGCAAAGTTCATTCCGCCCGGTTTGTTGAATGCGGAAACTGCGGGTAAATCTTTAAGGCTCATCGGTACTGCCCTCCTGTTGCGCTACGTTTGGGGGAGGGTAAAATTCTTGCCCTTCACCGTTTGGTTTGGCCGGGTAGCCTTCCGCCATACGAACTTCGTCGGCGTTCATGGCACCCATTTGTAGTTTGATCTGGTTTGCTTCCCAGCGGCCTTTTTCATCACCTCGAAGCAACGGATATGTGTTGAAATCTGCTTCTTCGTCATCATCGGTGATGAGATCGCGCTCGATTGCACCTTCCCAGACTTCGAACCAATCGTTGAGGCTGTAGTTCACAAACCCAATAGATTGCTGCTCGATTCCAGAACCCCACGAAGTAGACTTTTCTGTGAAGCCAATCATGTGAGGTGGCACCCCAAAGAACATTGCTATCTCCAAGACCGAAAACTTCCGGCTTGAGATGAATTCGGCGTCTGCTGAAGACATGCCAAAAGGTACGTAATCGAGACCTTCCTCGAGTATCAGATCCTCGCCATATCGATCACCATCCACCTTGAAATCGCCCAGCGAGCTTTTCAGACGGTTGTATGCCTCATCACTCAGGTTCCCCGGATGCTTCAGCGCGCCTGTCATGCGCGTGCCGTTCTTCCAGAGCCTTGCCCCATGCCGTTGCGCTGATCGCGCCTCGCCTATGGTTTCTCGGGCGTACTGCAGCACCGAAAGCCCCTTGATGCCGTCCAGAGACATTCCTCTCAGATGGAATATGTCTCTCTGACTGTATATCCGCGTCTTGCCGCTCTTTGGTGTGTACTCATACTCAATGTCACCATTCAGTTTTTGTGTGACCTTCATTTGCGAAGGCAAGATTGGGATCAATGACGATACGGTTCTGCCCGTACGCACTTTTAGGGCATAAGCGTTGCCGTCGAAGAGAAGATGATTTTGAAGCATCTTCTTGAACTCATTCCCTGTCTGCCAAGAATTAGGGCGGCGATTGATCAGTTTGGAAATAGCATGCTTAGACTTCAGTTCGTTTGTGTACTGATCCTTGATGTCGATACGCATTCCGGAGACCGCGCCCGAAATCAGAACCGCGCAACGGAAAACAGCGGCCTGCGACAAGCTTTCCTTCAATCCGACATGTTCACCTGTCATAGACTGATATCCGGCCTGTAAGAGCTCCTGAAGTTCCTGACTGCTCTTCACGCTGGACGCCGATACTTTCGGAGATATGGCCAGCGCCAATCCTGCGCGTAGCCTTGTTACTATGCTCATGGGTTCCCCTTATATGCTTCGAATTCCGCGTGTTTCGTAAATGGATCGTGACGCGGGTTGCGGATCATGCGTCATGAGCTCAAAGGCGTCGAACCCGGCTATGAGTGGGTCAATCTTGGTTTTCCCTGCGTTCTGCTTTGAGATATAGATAGAGTTGCCGCGCTGTTCCGCTTTGGCATTGCCTAAAACCCAATTCATCATTGGCCTACCACAGTGCCAAAAACGCTTATCTTTAAGCTTTCGCTCCATCCCCCAGATTGCAGAAGACAGTTTGGTGCCTTGCGGGACACCGCAAAGCTGTTCATCGGTGATCCCGTTTTCCTTTAGGATCTTCACAAGATCACTGACCATTCGCGGGTCTAACCCAATTCCGTCTTCTTCAGGTATCAAACCACGTTTGTTGATGTTTGAAATTATCGCAGCAACGTCTTTGATGTCCTGATCCGGTGATCCGTCTTTACAGATGGTCAAATCGCCTTCTTTGGCAAACTGCTCTAAAGCTTGTGAAATCGACTTTCGGCGCTTGAGCGTCACTTCCCAGCACCATGCGTGATACCATGCAAGCCAGTTTCCGGTTTTCTTGCAGCGACCCAAAACACACAGACCGAAAAGGTCATCAAGACCGCCTGCGTCGATACCTACGGTCACAACATCTGAGCGATCGAGGATAACATCCAATGAAAGCTCTAAGTCTGTCCGATCTTCCCAATAATCTGCACCTAACCAACGGTCCAGGTGCATGGCCAAGCCGATTTGGACATTGAGGTGCTGAGAGGCCCAAAGGCGCATTGCCTCTTCGCCCTTGTCCTGCTCGTTTTCGTAATCTTCGATCAGATCCGCAACAGTGAAGGGTCGGCCGAGATTTGGGTGAACCATGTGCCAATATTCGGGGTTCTTCCATGTCCCATCTTTTTGCATGGCGAACGGGAATTCATAGAGTATCGGAAGCATCTTTACCGACTTGGTATAGATACCGTCACGAACTCCACGCGCATACATGAGCTCGGTCTTGAAGACGCCTTCTGGCGGGATGTCGCTCTGCGTAGTGATCATCACGAACATGGCTTCAGGGCTGGACATCATACCGCCCCTGATTTGACGTATGACCCTGTCAGCGCCGTTTATAGTCGCCATGAGGTGCAACTCGTCCAGAAGGACAAACACTGGCCGCGACCCGGTCATAACCTTCATGTCGAAAGTCTTAACCTTCAGCTTTGCCTTGTTCAGTCGATCGATGATCGTTTTGCGCGAGTGCTGGACGTGAAAGCGATCGGTAAGATACTGGTCACATTCGATCATCCCAGCTGCTTGCTGAAATGCCAGATCCGCAATTTCTTGTGTGGGCCCCACGTAAATAAATTCTGCGCGGGGTCTTTCGTTCATAAGTAGGGCCGTGATGGACATCGCAGCGCCACCGGTGGTCTTACTGTTTTTCTTGGGCACCAGAGCAAGGATCTCGGGAACCATACGTTTACCGTCGATCAGAGACCCAAACAGACACCTGACAATGTCCCTTTGCCACTCTCCCGCGGCTACATCCAGCGTTGGCATGCCCGGAACATCCGGCAATCTCAGACGGTTGAAGATCCCAACGGCCCGGTCGGCCTCTTCTTTGTCGAGCGGCAGATCAGGAACCAAGCTTTCGCCGGCTTCTAACCTGCGCTCCCAATCAGGACACGCAAAATCGAAAGGCATTTAGTTTATTGTTTGCTTTTCGGTATTTAGCACTTCTCCCCACCCACCGTCTTTGTGGCCTTCTTTGGCGCGTTCAAGCGTTTGTTCTTTTTTCCCGATAGGTTGAACGCGCTGCTTTACAGGCTTTGGGGGTACAACCATCAGGAACTCGAGCGTCTTATTCATCGCTGAAACGTTCCCGTCCATAGCCGCCTTGTAGCGTGCCATGATGACGTCCGCTTTCACCTTGGCCCGCGCCTTCTCGAAGTCATCGCCATAATACTGGTTCAGCGTAGGGATGCTGATCTCAAGCGCCTGAGAAATATGCTCTTTTGTCATTCCGTGAGCGCTCAGAACCCTTACCTGCTCTGATCTTGCGGCTGTTTTCCGGTGCTTTGGGCGTCCTCGCTTCTTGGCGGGCATGGGCATATTTTCCTTTCAACCAAAAAAAGTGTGCGCGTGCGGGGGTGGCGGGTCGGGGGCGCACAGCGTTTTGAGCTTTTGAGGGGGGGGTGGACGCTGCAGACACGGGCAGGGCTGGCCAGTGACTGAGCGATGTAACAAGTGAACGTGACTTACCTGCCAAGATTACAGGCGATGTGATCTCTTTATTTTGTTAGGCTTTTGCTTTGGCTGAGCGTGGTGGCTGGCACCATGGGCTATGTCTTCAAGCTGACCTTGTTTGTCGTGCCACTCTTTAGATACAGCTTCGCAATTGTTCTCATCTATAAAGAGATACCATTGAAAGCGATGAGGTGTCTTGTGGTGGACTATTGGGCTATCAGGCGCATTCTTTCCCCCTACTAATAGAACACCCGTTCTTTGACAGGTGTAGTTGTCACGTTTGAGAACGCGACGGCGCAACGCAAACCATTCTGGCAATGAATACCACCGTCGCTTAGGGTTGCTTTGGTATCTGCGCTGATCACGTGTCAGTCCAGTTTGAGCGACCAGGGGGCCCTTCCCCTTGAGCATGCGAATGGGCGACTTGATCGATTTAAGCGACGTCATGCAGCTGCACTCCCCCTTATATACAAGGCTATAGGCCTTTATACGTTTAACGTGCATTTTTATTCTTGCATTTGTTTGCACGCTGAGCGTATAAGAGGGCATACCACAAGCAACGACCCTGCTACCACATCGGGGCACACAAGGAATACGCCATGAATATTGTACTAATTCGCAACGGAACTGCATATCCGGTTCAACCCTTTACGCGCGTAAATTCAAATGGATTCGATAAGATATCGTGCATTGTCAAAGAGGGGGCACCAGCTTCTGTTCTATATAGTGTCGGCTCATTGCATTGGGCTTTGCCAAATGAACTATACGACGCAGCAACCGTAAAGAAACAGCGTGGGAATCGCGGTATCTTGATTACTACTAATGCGCTTGATCGCGCTGCTTTTCTGGCCAGCCTTCCAATTTAACTGTTCTAAACGCTATCTATCAAACCCGCGCACTACCACACCGCGCAACACAAGGAATCTACCACATGACACTGACATACAAAGCAATCTCAGAGCGCTGCGCTAATGCAGCGCTAGAACTGACACCGGACTTCCCTAAGACCGGCACTCTTGAGGCATGGATTGACTTCCAAAATGAGTGCGAAGCGTTAGACGCGCATGTGCTTGCATGGGGCGAAGTCGACGGCTGGGACTGGTCTATCTATACGCATTACGGAATTAAGATCGTTGATCTTATGCCGCAAAGTGATCTTAACGACGCTGAAGCGCAATGGCATGATATGGACGGGCCAAGCTGCATTGACGAAAGTTTTGGCGTCTATGAGTTCGCCAGCAAAGTCGCTTACTTCTACCTTGTGTCGCAAGTCACTGAGCACATTGAGGCCTTGAAAGAAGAGCTGATCGATATGGCTCAAGGTCAAATTGATAACCTTGAGGCATGGGGCTGAACATGGATCACAATTTTGAACTAGGTTTCGGGCCCTCTGAATGCCATGAATTTGAAGGCGTAACTGTTTGCATTGATCAATGCGATTTAGGCTGGGATTTAATGGGTGATGAGCCTGTTGACATAGTTAGCCAAGAATCCCGCTCATATAGCGCCATATGGAACTTGCACCTTGGCGGCGCTGATATCCCTGATCGCGAAACCATGCTCCAGATATACCGCGAAGAATGGCAAGAGATAGTTGAAGACATTGCCTATGACTGCGAAGAGCGATCAACAGGCATTGTGGTCTGGCCATACTGGCATGACCACGCAGTTACGTTTAAGTCATGGCGTAACGCAGCGCGCGGCATGCTCAAGCGCGATACAGGCTATGACTTAGACGATATGCGCATAGTTGAGATTGCGCCGGAATACTCAAAAACGCGTTCTAATTTCTATGTCATGTGGTCTCAATCCAACTATGAGAAATACGCTGGGGGAAAGGGCTATGAGCCATCTACGGAATACTACCAAAGCATTATGTCTGGTGATGTGTACTACATCTCAGTAACTGACAATGACGACATTGCAGACCCTGATTCTTGTGGTGGTTTTGTCGGGGAATATTGGTGCGACTACATCCAGAATGAAGCGCGCGACATGCTCTTGTCAGTTATCAAAGAGAAACGCGAAAAGCTTGCCACGATTGCCGCGCAAGAGATGCAAGAGGCGCGTCCAGACATGGAGATAAACCAATGAACGCGAACGACATAAAAGAAACTGCAGAACGATTCAACATTAGTAAGGATGAGGCAGAACGCATTGCAGAGACGGTTGAAACTGAAGCTGAATTCATCAGGGTCTGGGAAAACACCGAATGGTGGACGGATAAAAACAACCCTTTCTGACTTTGGGCGAACGGGACCACACAAGCCTAGCAATGGCTCAACACCGGGCCGCAAATTTGGCCCATGAATTTTTCGACGATCACAAGGAATGGAATCATGACTGATAACTTGAACACTTACACAATCGACGTGGCAATGTCGCCGCGCGCTTATGGTCTAATTGAGGTGCAAGCTGCTAGCCCTCAAGCTGCAATTGATAGCGTTACACCTGAAATGGTGGCGGATAGGTTCACGCTGCATGGAAACGGCGCTGATGATTTAGACTACCATCACCCTTGCGATATCTGGATTTCAAACGTTTTAGACGATCAAGGCGACGAAACCGGCAACGGCTGTCTGGAACGCGAAGTTCCAGACGGCCCTTGGATCAATCGTTACGTTACCATTTACACAATATTTTTGGACACTTCAGGCGGTTGCACTTTTGAGACTTTTATTGACGAAACGTCTTTTCATGCACGCGTCATGGAATGGTGCAGCGCTCAAATTGCGGAAGCCAATTTGCAACATGACGCTGGATTGAAAGCCCCGCAAGACTGGCAAGACGCTTTAGATATCTGGTCCGAATATGACGGAAGGGATGACTACATCTATTGTGACCAACAATCGCACAAATTGCCCTAAAACCCTACAACACAAAACACACAAGGAATCTACCACATGCCTTTTGACGCTACACCTTCACAAACCAGCAATGATCTTTCTGTACAGATCGAAACCCTTTGCAATATCGCGCTTGGCAATTACCCGAATGCGACGGGGAAGAAAGCAAACTTGTCTGAACGCCGCGCGATTGCGTTGCAAGCTCTTGCAATGACTTCAAGCGCTATCACCGAATGCGACCCGAATGCGGATTACATAGACCTTTTGGAACTTGCCGAAACCCTTGGTTCACTCATTCCGGTGCCTAAAGTAAAAGCCCCTACAATCGATCCATCTCTTGGCGAATGGTGCGAATATACCGATGCGCAGCGCCGCGGATCATTCAAATCGTTCTACGGTGGACGGCAAGCCAGTTTCCGGTTTGCAGACGGCCAAGTGATCAAGGTGCAATTGCCGCACCGCACCAACAAAGATCAACCAGACTGGCAACGCGCGTCTGTTTGCGCCGTGTCTTTTTACAAAGCAATGCGTGTCAGACAGTTCCAAAACCTTGTTTGCGACTATAGCGAACATGCTGAAACATACGCGCGTGGTTGCGCCGTGCCTGAAATTGTTCAAGCGATCGATATCACCCGCGATGTTGAATGCAACGTGCAAGAGGCTAATCGCGCAACAGAGCAAGAGCGCTCTGGATTCACCTATCTTGCTGAACTTTCCACGTTTGCCGCTGAGCAAGGTGGCCGTTGGATGTCGGCATGGCAGATTGCAAAGCAAAGCACCGCTAGGGCTCTTCATAGGCAGTCTGAGCGCGCTCTTGCCGCGTGCCCTGTAAATGCCCTTGATAACGCATGGGGCGAATTCAGCGAATGGTCGCAGAGTGGCTTAGACACGGCTGAGAAACCTTCTAATCGCATAACCGCCCAGATGGATACCCTTGCACGCTCAATTGGCCCAGACGCGATCTATGACCTTATGATGAGCGATGACAAGCCAGGTTGGTATGCCGCCAAGTTGCGCGACAATCGCCGTTCTCAGATAGCTCAAACTTTTGAATGTGCTGCGTGATTAATAGATGACCCGTGCCTCTCTACCACAAGCGGCACGGGTCTAGCGCTTGCACGCTTGCCGCCAAGGAATTGAACGGCTTGAAACCCTTACCACAAAGGATTGAATTATGACTAGCCCCTCACCCTCAAAATGCGAAGTTATCGAATGGTTTGAGAACTCATTCGGCAAGCGGTGGAAACAAGCTCTTGCACGTTCTCTTGAGCATACGCGGCCAGCATTGATCTATGAGCAACTGAAACAAGACAATCTACCCATTACAATCGTATTGTCTTATGAGCTCTTAACCAACACTCGAATGAGTAAATGGCCAGCGCGCTTTGCTGAATTGCGCAAAATGGCTGACAAGCAATCGAAAGGTAAAAGCTGATGACCGTATATGAACTTCAAGCGCTCACATCCGATGATCTTTGGGCTTACTGGCCTATAGGGCTTTTTATCGTCACCCTAGTTGCTGGCTGGATATTATCCAAAACGCGCCGATGATCACCGCGCACACCTTGCGGCGTATGCCCTGCACGGCAATCACCGGCGCGCAACCTTTAAACTTGATAACAGAAACCAGCGGATCGGACGTGCTGAATATGGGGCAAAGCACCAATAGGGTATTGCCCGATCCACTGGTTAACCATCCCTAGCAGGGCGGTATCTTGTTTGATTATGGGGGAGGGTTTTTCACATCTCTAGCGATTATTCAGATAAATGAATCAGTCTGACTCACTTTGCAAGAGATTTCTTTCAGCGCTATAGAACGGAACAAACTGCGCTTGGCCATTTGGCCCCATGAGCATGCAGCCTTTCTGCGATCGAAGACCAAGCCAACCTTCTGGCATCAACTCCATTTCCACTATGCTCATTCCTAAAAACTGATCGTCTCTTTCTGATGTGTTTGCCGTGGTTCTTTCGCCAGCCTTTCGAAAGCCTGCAGCATAGGCCATGCGTTCAATCCTATGCATTGCGAAGCCTAATCATTTTCCCACGTAAGCCAGCATTATACACGCGATCAAAAGCGGCTTCACCGTAGCAAACCAAGACAGAAGGTGCCCCGCCGTTTGCAGAAGCAAGCGAACCATTTGGATAGCAAAAAGTCAAACGGCCTTCGAAAAAGAACAACCCTGTGGCGCGTTCCCATATTTGCCTGTGAAATTGCTCTGTCTCTGTTCTTGCGAAAACTAAAGCTATTGCCGATCCATGGTCCGCGCACTTAGAAAGCCATTTACCAGCGTCTTGATCATATGGCGGATTACACCAAACCAAACCAAACCAATCTTCGAAAAGACCACCAAAGCCACCTGCTGATTCTGGCCCAAAGTGTTCGTTTGCAGTGGCCCATGGTCGCGGATTGGAAAAACACGGGTCTAAATCGAAGGGCCCAAGAGCGTTAATAAGATCCGGTGGTGTAAGCCATATCTTTTCACCATTACCCGCTTTTTGATGTGTTCCCATACCAGCCATCTATTCCACCTCGATCGTGCCGAACTGAGCGGGAACGTTCATTCCCGCTTCATGCCATGCGTCACCTATAACGTTTAGGCTATCTTTCAGACCTGCAAAAAGCTTTTTACGCTGCCTATCTGGCACTGTAGGAACGGCTCTCTTTTGGCGGTAAACAAACCATTGAAACCTAATCGCCACGCTTGTCGTCGTATGACCGTGAATGCAGATTGCATCTGTCAATACAAGCGGTGGAACTGCTACGTGCAAACCAACGCGTGCGGTACTTTTAGGCTTTATGCGCTTGTATTCTACTTTTGGAAGATCACTCAAAGCTGATCGCGCAACTGTCACCATACTTGAGATCATTGCCTGTCGCTCTGAGTATCCAGACCCGCCTATTCCACCACCGTCAACATATTCACGAATGAATTCGGTTGAGTTAGGCGTGTGCGACATTTCAAAATAAGCACCGTAGCAATTGCCGATTGCTCTTTCTTGCGGTGTAAGATCCAGTTTTGGGCTTAACAGCTGTGTGACAAGGGTAGGTTGCCTTGCGGACGAAGCTCTCTCCCTATCAGGGCCGATCACGTCGAAAACTTCCGCTGCATTACTGTGTCTTAGGCTTCTCTGGCCACCACGCTTCAGGAATGCGTCAAGCTTATCACTCTTTCCCATGTGGAGACCTTCCGTATTCGCTATTTGCCCATTTGACGATCGGTTTGCGAAGTTCTTCAGGCAGTGAGCGGGGCCAGATGACCACAATGCCGCACTTTGCCCATAGACGCCGTGCAAACGACCAGGTGCGGCCGTGTGCTGCGTCTGGATCGTGCTGCTGTTGTTCGCCCAGCTTGTAGATGCCCGATATCGGCGCTTGACCCCTCATGTCTGGCCCCTTTCGTCGGGATTGATTGGGTAATCGCCGGGGCGTGTGAATTCGCGACGGCATGGCGCAATCCAGTGATATTTGGTTCCCGGTTGCGCGTGAGCCCGCCAAACAATCCAGCAATAACTGGTGGCTGTTGAAGGCTTGACCCACGCACCTTCTGTGCCGTCTTTGTTTTTCTTTTCCGGGTTCCAATAGTGTTTTTCAGGATCGCGCAAAAAGCCTTTGTGCATGATCACCCGCTCTGCAAACTGAAAGATGTCTGATGGTGGCTGTGAACGGAAAAGCCGATTGTAGCGCCCAACGCCTTCTGTGAATGCGGCTCTGACAAGCATGGCAGTATAGACGCGACTTGCGCGCAAACCCTGCTGTATGAACTCTTCTGCCAAGCGAAATGGCGGGTTCGTGAACGTTGCATCTACTTGGTTTGGATTGGCGTCCAAAAGGTAATCATGCGTCGGATAGCCCGAACCGTAATCATACACATCACTTGCGATCACAGTTCGAAACGATTCTTCAAGCGGCATGACCATGAACCCGCGATTGCAGGCAGGCTCTGCCACGTCCATCTTCGCTGGATCATAGCCATAAATCCGTGACATGGCCGCGATCAGCGCGCGTGTGGCCCATGGGGGCGTAGGGAAGTCTTCTAGGCTATCTTTGGCCTCTGAGCGTTGCTGCATGACGGCGCTGGATGTGTTCTGAACCATTAGTTTTGATACTCCCGGGTGCCGGGCATGTGGCTTGACCAACGCGACAGCTTTGGCGATGGCGCTTCTTCTAGCGCGTCTTCCCATCGATCGCCCGTTAGCCAACCCTGCGCATGCTTTGGCGCTGGTTTAAATCCGTCCTTCGATGGCGCTTTCAACCAAGCTGCGTATTTCTTCACCCCGTCAATGATCGTGGTGGCGTCTGTGCGCTTCAATGCCTTTTCAAACGCTATTCGGGCGTTCTTCTTCCCTGCCTTCTTTGGATATAAATCCCAGAATTCATCGAACGGGTCCGGGGCTGCAGGCTTTGCGTCTTCGACCTCCTGTTCAGGGTCTTCTTCACCAAACAAATCTGGCCCCTCTGGGGTTTGGGGCTTATTAATTGTTTTTCTTAAAAGGTTGTTATCTCTTAAGTGTGCAGGTTTACCGTCATCCGGTTCAACCGTATCCGGTTTTTCAGTAACACGGTGACTTTTAGGATTATCAATTATCTCCCATTCACTGCCCGAAAACTTGCCGTCAGAACCGTGATGATTAGTGACAATCAGATACCCGTAATCCTTCAGTTCTTTCAGGATACGGTAGTATTTATCACGGCCTATTCTGCACCGCTTTTGAATGTGTGATTTGCGGAAAAGCCAGCCTTCCTTGAAGGTCATCAGAAAGCCTAGCACGCCCCTGGCCTCAATAGACAAGCGGTCATCATCCATGATCGCGTTGGGTATGGCTGTATATCCTGAACGGCGCTTCACCGTGTTGTTCTGAAGGTCTTCGTCGCTCATTCTGATACCCCTATGAAATAATCGTATTTTCCCTGTTGAACCAAATCTCTTGTCAAAGACTTGGCCACTTCGACGGGCATATTTTTGATGATTGCTATGTCCTCATAGCCGTAACCTTTGCAGAGAAGCTGCTGGACGGTCTCAAGGCTGCTCTCTTGGCGCATTGGTGAGGTCATACCGCGAAATCCGCCTGTAGGCCGTCTGTGAGGCTTCCCACGTGGTTGTAGGCAATGTGCATGTCACACACTGCTGCCTTTGGTGGGCCCATGCGCTGCTTCTCTACGATCAGAGAAACCCGGTTCTTCACCTCTGCCAGTTCGGCTTCGACCAACACACGCTTGTCATGATCCCCACGGCACGTCTCAAGTTCTTTTTGAACGTAGTATTCAGGGCGATAGACGAAGATCACAGTGTCAGCGTCTTGTTCGATGTTCCCCGATCCGCGAAGATCCGCAAGGGTTGGAATTGGTATCTCTCTTGTCTCTACCTGTCTGTTCAACTGTGACAGCATCAGAACGGGAATACCGAGCTCTTGCGCCAAATCTTTTGAAGCAAGAGACACATCGTTGATATGTTCCATCTCTGTTCGTGCAGTGCGGCTCTTTACAAGCTGCAGATAGTCCACAACGGCCAAACCCATTTTGATGCCACGGTCTTTGAACTTGCGCGCGGCTGACTTGGCTGTTGATTTGAGAACCTGAAGGTCTTTGGCTTCCTTGCCTACGCTTTCGATCGGCAGGTGTTCATATTCCTTCGCTGCAACCACGATCTGCTTTAGTTCTTCATGGGTAATCTGGTTGTTGCGAATGCGGTTATATTCGATCGTGATCCCCTTGCGGGCCAGTATGCCGCTGATCGCGCGGTGCATCTTCTGATCGTTGGACATCTCGACGTTCGCATCAAAGACACCAAAGCCAGCCATGGCCACGTTTAAACCAATCGCTTGTGCAACTGCTGACTTGCCCATACCGGGCCTGCCCGCAAGAATGATGCTGTCTTCTGGGAACATAGAACCGATGATCTTATCAAGTTCTGGAATGCCCGTTCGCGTGCCTTGCACAGTGCCAGACTGAAAAGTTTCAGCGATGTTCTGGATTGCCCGTGTCATGGAATGCTTGAAAGGTTCCATGATGGTCGTTTTGCGTGATTTGGTGGCCAATGTGCCTGAACTGTTTTCAAGGTCCAGAGCAACAGTCGACGCTGGCGTTCTGCCGTCCGCTATGACGCTCATGGCGTCCTTCATATCTGCGATCAAAGCGCGCTTGATATAAAGATCGTTGATCATTTCAGCGTAGTCACTGATTGCAAAGGCACTGACAGACGCGCCCAACAATCGAATAAGATAGCCAACACCACCAAGTTCTTTGATGCCTTCGTCATTCTCGAAAGACGGTTTCAAAGTGACGGGCGATGCTACCTGCTGCGCCTGTATCTTGCTTTCGATAACTTCAAATATACGGCTGTGAACCGGGTCAAAGAAGGTTTCAAACGTGATCGTGTCCGACACCTTGTGATAAAGATCATTGTTCGTGAGAAGCGCGCCCAAAAGCTGCTGTTCTGCTTCGATGTTGTGGGGTGGTAGTTGCTTTTGCATACCCATTAGAAGCTTCCTTTTCTGAATAGGCTGTTTTTGGGGGGAAGGCGATAAAGGTCTTTTTGATTGCCTGCTGCACACCAGACCGCCAAAGCATCGGCTTGATTGTCGTCTTCGACTTCCCAACCCAGCTCAAAACAGTATTCAATGGTCATCTGCTTTGCGCGCTTGCCTGAAATGGCACCTGACCCAAGAAAGAACTTGCGAACACTGTTCACTGCAATCTCTACCGGGGGCTTTAATCCTGCGTTGAATGCCGCTGTGTGGACCGCTGCCCGGTATCCCATGGCAAGCTGGGCGCGCTCTTGGCCACCCGCTGCGCCGCCTGCAATAGCAAGTTCGCATGCGATGAAATCCGGCTCATAGGTAGAAATCAGATCACGGGCCATAATGAGCGCTTGGGTAAAGCGAGCACCGTGTGGTGTTCCCGACTTACCCAAAAGTTCAGAGCCAAAGTCAGGTGGACCGCTGAAATCACCAACGGCCCACCCTGTTGTTGTGGCAAGATCAAATGCCAGACAGATCATTTTGCTGGTTTCTCAGCGTATAGGGTCTGATCGACCCCTTCATTGAACGCCTTCGTCTCTTCATCTTCCGGCATAGGGGCTTCAAGTGGCGCTTCTGCTTCATCCTTCACCGTCTTACCCAATGGCACCACGTTGGATGGCTCTTCTTCAGGCATAGGGGCTTCAGAGCCACCCTGCGCTGCGGCCTCTGCTTCAGACAACAGATCACCCATTTCAGCTTCCCAAGCCAATTTGAAGAACGCCATGAAACCGGGAACGAATGTGCGCAGATAATCAGCCCGCCCTGTCTGAGACATGTTGTCGATCTTGCGCAGATCCGCAAACGCGCCTTTGTGCCAATCTTCAGTCTGTAGAATTGCCTTGATACGGCTGCGCAAACGCCCATTCGTTTCATTGACTTCAAGCTTCAGGTCTTTGAGCTCACTAAAGTAATCGTCAAGCCGGCGCATAAGATCGGGAGACACATCAGCATCAGTTTTGGTGGCCTTCACTGCCTGCTTCGTCTTCTTCGGAGTGGCGTTTGCCTTGGTGGGCTTTTTCGCCGCTGCCTTCTTCGGCGGGGTTTTCTTCGCCACAGGCTTCTTCGCCGGGGCTTTCTTCGTCGTCTTGGTATCCGCAACCGCGGGCTTGCCTTGATCAAGTCGTGCGGCCTGCGCATCTGCTGCAGCCTTGGCCTTTTTGGCCGCTGCTGTCTGTCGTGTGGTTGGCTTTGCCATATTTACCTCATGAGGTTGTAAAAAAGCCGGGCCAGACGCTAAGTCCGACCCGGCCAGGGGGGCGATACACTCAGCTATGGGCTTTGCTGGATGTCACAGGCGACCACAGAGCGGCAGAAACAGCCCTGACCCATGATCGTAAAAAAAGAAGCGCGGGCCTCTGACAGAAGCGTTATAAATACCGCCCTGAAAGAGACACCGCGCGACATGCTCAAACCCCATCGTCAAGGGACAGGCCAAGAGGCCGGGAGGAAGAGGCGAGCAATTTCATGAAACGACTTCTGCAGCGTCGATTATTTCTGTCATCACCTGTCGCGCGGCACGCATTGAGGCGATAATTTCAGCGCGTTCTTCGGAAGTGACGCGCGTTGGATCTTCACTCAGTGCAGAATATGCCTTAATCAAGGTCGCGTGAGCCTGCCCTGTAAGTACGGCGCTCTCTGCAGCCAAGTCAGGCAATCCCCGGTGGTTTTTCACTTCTCGGGACGTTCGCTCAAATGATCGGTTTGTTATCGGGAAAGCGCCAACAAATTCCTCAAGTGAGTGAACTACCTGATATGTAAGAGCAGCCTGACCAGAACACATCTTTGAGATCGTGCCCTTGCTGCATGATCCGTGTTCTGCGTCGACTATGGCAGCCACCACATCAACGCCACCAGCGCGCTTTACCAATCCTTTGAAGATTCCCCTGTAGACACCGTCACACATTGGAAACCTCGTTTTCTTGGTTTGCATCGGCAGACGTGTCATCTGTTGGGCATGAATTATTTCCAACCAATTCGAATGGTGCCGGATGCTGATCCATGTAATCCTGCAGGCGGTTCCAATCTTCTAGTATCTGCTCGGCTTTCCGCTCCAATCGGGCAAAGAAACGCCCGTTTCCCGTCGCCTTGCGGCAGACATTTTCAGGCGTTTCACCTACGCGTTCTGCATAAGCTTTGATTATGGATATTTGCTGATGAACATTTTGCATGCTCAAACATGTGCCGATAAGCACACTTTCTGTCAAGTGCCAATCGACACGTTGAACAATGGGCCAATTGCCACTTTAACAGGCATCATGGACCGTACATTTAGAGACGCCTTAAATCGGCACATTGAAGAAAACGGAACAAAGATCGCGAAATTATCGCGCGATACTGGTGTTTCTCGCGATGTGATCAACAAATTGAAAAGCGGTGTCAATCAAACGACATCTGCTGAAAACGCGATGCTGATCGCCGCTTACTATGGTAAATCGCTGGAAGAATTCATGTTATCCGACCTCCCCGCAGGGAATCGCGGTCTATCGCCTGTTATGGCTCTGCTGCAGCCTGACGAAGTTGAAATAATCGACACTCTAATTCAGGGCTTTCTGAAGAAACGCGGCGCATAATCAAGCTATACACAACTTTTAGAACTGCTTCTTGCTGCTCGTTGGACAATGAATTGTAATCCTGCATGCGCATTTTTGCGAATGACCTTTCGTTAACAACACCGCTCCCCTTCGACTGAAGCTATGCTGATTGTCACACAGTTGGCAACCAGTGTGTTTGCAATGTGTGCCGATTGTCACTTTTTTCTTGCAATGTGCCAATCGGCACAATAACCATTCTTTTAGTTTATAAGGATGGGACACGAAAAATGGTGGATCGTATTAACATACAGATTGCGGCACACGCGGCTATTTCGCAGTTGTCAGGAGATGAAGGGCTGCGCTCTTTAGAAGCTGCTAGCCTTCTGATGTCCGAATTCGCGCGCATGACCAGCGAAGCTGACAGCACCGCAGCGATCGACCTTTTGCGGGTCTTCATCACTGGCATTCAGACCCAAAGTGTCACATCCAAATTGCTCCGTTCCGAGATTGAACAGAAGCTGAAAGAAGACATGCTTGACGCTGTATCGCGGCTGGTCGCAGCCCGCGACATGAGCCTTGCAACAGCCATGAGTGCAGGCTGATGGCTGATCTGATGAAGATGCAGCCCTATGCGGCCCAACGCGCCAAGCTGGTTCAAGCGCAGCGCGATCAACAGACCGCCTTTGCCGTCCGTGCCTTTGTGTTTCTGATGGGTGCCGTGATTGGCACCGGTGGGGGTTTTGTCCTGCTGATCTGGGCGCAGAAAGCGGCCTATCTGCTGGCCAACCCTCACGCAATGGGGGCGATGTGATGGATATCCGCACACTGAAAGAAGGCGAGAAGATCACAGAACCGGGCTTTTACAACATTCCGCTGAGTGTTCACCACAGCCAGCCCTGCGAAGGTATTTCTGTGACATCTGGCGTGCTGCGCATGATGGAACTCGAAAGCCCCGCCCAAGTATGGGCACACCACCAGTTGAACCCGAATAGCCGCCCAAAGAAGCGCACGAAGGCGATGTATATTGGGGCCGCGATGGCCGCTCTGATCGCGGGTGGCCTGAAGGAACTCTGGAAACAGTTTTTAGTGCTGCCTGAAGACATGCCTTACTTCCCAAAGGAAGAAACGTGGAAGGCGTTCGAAGAGAAGCGCTGCAATCGGGCTGAAAGCGTCACTGCCTGCATTCGCTGGCAGAAGGTTCTGGACGATCCCCGCGACAGCCTCACTCTTAAAGATGTTGCGCTTCTGCGTGACATGGCTGTTGTCTTGTCCGACGATCCGAGCGCGCAACTCGCGATCACTGGCCTTCCCGAAATCACCATGGCTGCATGGGACGATGTGAACCAGCTTTGGCTGTTGTCCCGACCTGACACAGTAAACATCACAGCCCGGATCATCTCTGACTATAAGAAGATGGCCACGAAAGGCGAACCGTTCACAACGCAGGTTGTCGACAGGAACATCGACCGTCACGGCTACGGCATGCAGTTGGCTTTTGGCTGTGACGTGTTCCAGCGACTTACAGGCCATTGGCTTGAGAATTGCGCGATCGCTGCGCAGTGGGAAAGCTATCCGCACCACGTCATAATTCGCCCGATCGAAGAACATCACTTGGTGGAAGACATGTGGCTGAACCGCCGCGCGGCCAAGCGGTTTCGCAAATGCTTAGACAGTGGGCATTGGCCGGGTCCGGGCCAAGAAAGTGCACCCTATCGCCGCCCTGATTGGCGCTCTGAGTGGATCAACAAACAGATGGAAAACGAAGGGCCAATGGAATGAGTGACGGCTATCACCCGCCCAAAGCCGACATTGATCGGGTTTTGAGCCAAACGAACAGCGACCCCAAGAAACTTGCTATCGCGTACTTACGCGCCCAACGCCGTTTTCGCAAAGCCAAAGCAGAAGCCGCAATTTTCGAAGCGACTGCCGACATGTCTCTGGCCGTCATGAAGCGTGACACATCATCTGCCGAAGAAGCCGTCAGCAAGCTTGAACGTTCCTTACGCACTGACCATCAATCGAAAGAAACTTGATATGAACGAAGTCACCACAAAAGACGCACCAGCTTTCAACATCGCAACAGGTGGTTTGGTAGAAGCGCTTGTGCCGCAGTCGTTCGAAGACGCTTTCAGATTGTCACGCGCCCTTGCCCAAGCTGGCGACATGGTGCCCAAAGACTTTCAGGGAAAGCCTGAAGCTGTCTTGGCTGCGATCATGCGTGGCGCTGAACTTGGTCTGAAACCAATGCAGGCTCTTTCAAGCATTTCCGTCATCAATGGTCGCGCCACTGTTTGGGGCGATGCCCTGCCAGCACTCATTCAAAAGGCGGGACACACGATCGATGTCTCTGTCGAAGGCGAAGGCATGGAAGCGATTGCGACCGCCACCCTTACGCGAAGTGATACAGGAAAAGCGATCACCCGCACCTTCTCGATGAAAGATGCAGAAGCCGCACGCCTTTTGGAGAAGAACAGCCCTTGGAAGACCTATCCCAAACGTATGCTGTCACATCGTGCCAGAGGTTGGGCCATACGCGATGGCGCGGCTGATGTCTTGATGGGTGTTCAGATCGCGGAAGAGGTTCAGGATTACCAGCCCATTAAGGACGTGACGCCACCCGCGAAGCGAGGCTTTGCCGACATGCTGAACGCGGCGCGCAATAAACCACAAGCGACAGAGGCAGAACTTCCACGCGAAGACAAGCCCACCGCAGACCCCGAAACCACCAAAGATGAAATTCAAGACGCGCAGACGTTGCCAGATGCTCCTGAGAAGTCCGAAGAACTCACGGAAGACTTTCTTGCTGGTGGCAAGGCGCGATTGGATGGCGTCCACCGGGCGCAGTGTCCCCATGCACCCGGTGGACAGGATCACGACGATTGGGTGGCTGGATGGGATGCCGCACCTGACACGATTGATCACAGTGAAGGGGAAGGTGAATGACCTATCTGATGAAAGGCGATGGCTACCGCCCCGATCTGCTGCCAAAGGTCCGATCACCGAAGATCATGGCCACAATGGACGAAATGCCCTGCACCACGCGTGTCAGTAGCCTTTACCCTGGCCACAGGTGTTCACTGACCTTGCGCACAGAGGTTGGGGCGCACGAACGCGGCTATGGTGCAGGCATGGCCACCAAGACCACTGACATGGGCGTTGCGGCAAGCTGCGACAACTGCCACGCGATCATCGACGGTGTAGATCAAAAGCGGCGCACTTACATCGAAGAGAAGTGTCCAACCGCCTTTGAAGTACGTCTTCGCAAAGGCCTGATGGAGACACACGCCATGTTGCTGATTGCGGGTGTCATCATCATTAAAGACGCGAAGTTTGTGTGATGAACAGCGTAGTCAGCGGCAAAGGCATGATCAGGATGAAGCTTTACCGCGTTTATCACCCAGCTTCTGACATGTTCCTGCACCTCGACGGCAAGTCATGGGTCAAGGGCGAAGATTGGGCGTGGTCTGGAACTGCAGCACAAGTGCGAAAGATATCCCAAACACTCAGACATGACCGAAGAGACTGCGAGTTTCCGCGTGTCATAGCCCAAAGCAAGATGGAAGCCGGATCACTGATCCCAAACTAAACCCGGAAAGGTAAATCATGTCTACAGCGCCCCAATTTTGGCTGGTCTGGAATCCTGAAAAGAACCCGCCAAGGAAGATGCATGGCACACGTATGGCTGCTGACGAAGAGGCCATGAGACTAGCGCGGCTCTATCCTGAACAATGCTTTTATGTGCTGAAAGCAAAGGTTGGTTTCAAGTGTGAAACCTCCCCTGTCGCAACTGTCCAACTGGCAAAAGCTGATCAAATACTATTTTAAAAGGAAACACTATGACCGACCAAACACCAAAGCCGCGCACACGCAGCCCGATCACCCCGCTTGAATTCTCCAAGCCCTTCTACATGACGATTGATCAATCAGACAGCACCAACAACACCAGCTTCTTCCAAGGTCCAAAGGCCAAGGAAGCCGCTGAAGAACACGCAGGACAGCGCGCAGCGCGCCTTGGGCGTCCCGTTGCTGTGTTGGGTCCACAGTACAGTGTGAAGGTAAAGCCTGCGGCTGTGCAGGCCGATGACATGCCTTTGGCCTTTATTGAGGGCTGATAGGTGAACGTCGAAGAGCGCATAAAGCTGATTGCACGCCAATGTGCGTGCGCAGGGTTGGGTCTCTACGATTCCCGCGCGCTCTTCGAAAGCCTGTGTATTGCCGACGCTCTTATTCAAGAGAAGGGCGATGTAAACAAAGCGACTGCGCGACTTGGCGTCAAACGCACATTCATATCCCGTCGCCGTCGCCAAGGCTCCATCAAGGTCAGGGGTTCAGAATAATGGGCAAGCGACCATCATTCACAGATGCCGAACTGGCCAGAGCGCTGAAGGCTGCAATGGCCAACAGCTTAGAGCTCCGTATTGAAAAGACGAAAGATGGCGTGATTTACCGTTTTGTTCCTCTTGCCAAGACCGCTGATCCAGAAAACGCTGCAGCCTTGGGACAATGGTAATGCAAGAGGCTGACATGAGAATTCAATACAAGGGTTTGATCAAAGACACTCTACCGTCTGGGAATGTCCGGTGGCGTGTGCGCGTAGAAGGTGAACGGGCCAAGCGGATCAAGATCCCCCACGGCCCCGGACACGAAGACTTCCTGACCTATTACAAGGCTGCTCGCTTGGGTATGAAGCCCGGTGAAGTGCAGAAGCCTGCAACGGCCCTGAAGCACAGTGTGAAGTGGCTATGTGACACATATCTTGCCTATCTGGAACGCCGGGTGGCGCAGGGCATTTCATCGCGCCACACGCTGCGCAACCACAGAAGCCTTGCGAAGAACCTTTGCGCACAGAAGAGCGAAGGCGATCTATCACAGGGCAGGCTTTACCGTGATCTGCCTATGGCTATTCCATCCGTCGAACTGGTGAAGCTGCGTGATCGCATGATGGACAAGCCCAGCATGGCTGAAACGATGTTTAAGTTTCTGCGCGCCCTATACAAGTTCGCCAATGAGCGTGAATACTGTGCGACCAACCCCGCGGCTGGTATCAAGGTTGAGACGATCAGCAAAGGTGGCGCGGTCGCTTGGACAGTGGAAGACCTGAAGCAATACACAGACAGGCACCCCATAGGCTCTACTGCCTATCTGTGCATGGCGCTCTTCATGTTTTCAGGATGTCGGATAGGCGACGGCTACCGCTTGGGCCACAAAAACGAATCCATCAGTAACGGCCGTCGCTGGCTGTCTTGGCAACCTGAGAAGAAGGGTTCTGAATTCGTTGAAATCGAAATGCACCCGATGTTGACAGAGGCGATCGATGCCATGACAGTTGTGGGCCCCACCTACCTGCTAAAGCAAAGCGGCCAACCGTTCGCGTCTGAAAACGCCATGGGCAACCGCATAGCAAAGTGGTGTGACCAGGCTGGGCTGAAGAACCGATCTTCCCACGGGTGGCGCAAAGCACTTGGCCACATGCTGGCCCTGAAAGGCGCGTCACAATATCAGATCATGTCCGTGCATGGCCACAGCAACGCTGAGACTTCCGAAATCTACACCAAAGGCGTCGACAGGGCCGCTCTTGCGTCGAGTGTCAGCGACAAAATGAAAGATATCAAATGGTAAAGGAAGCACGGAATGGCTAAACAGTTATATTTTGGTAATACGCCAGTGCCTTACACGGTTTCGTGGTCTGGCGAGGATCGTATCTTTCTTGGCAAATGTCCTAACTCAAAACGCCTGTCTATCTGCCAAGAAAGCAACCGTGGCGAAGGCAAGCCAAAGTTTGGCGCACCTCACATGGTGCGTCAGCGCGAAGCTATCGCAAAATGTCTTTGCGACCTCTGCGGCAAGAGTATCCGCAACAGCACCAAGGTCAGCCTTTCACAAGCGAGGCCACAGGGGCACGCCGCTAGCCCGTTCGACATTCTACAGGTAGAACCGCTCTTGCATCGTAAATGCGCAGCGATCTGTATGGAATGGTGCCCGTCACTAAAAGATCAGCTTGCCACTGGTGACTTGATAATTCGTCAAGTCCGCAGTCACGGTTGTCAGTTTGCCTTGTACTCAGAGCAAGGTGTTTTCGAAGCCGTTGGAGTGAGGAAGAAGGCCGTCTCTCATGCCAAGGTTCATTTGCAAAAATACACTGTCCGCGACCTCGCTTGGTTAACTGGATGAAAGGGTCGCCTGATATGAATACCGCCTGCAACACTTCAAATGTGTCCCACGTCACTTTAAACGTGGCTACATGGCTCAAGAAAACTGTTTGTTTTCAATCACGGTATGTTTCCCCTAGGGAGTACCAAAAAGCCGGGTTTTCCTTAAAAATAAGACCCAATGTGTCCCACGGTGGACCCTATAGCGCTTTAATGGCGTCAATGGGTTATCGGAATTGTGTCCCACGAATCTGTGGGGGTTTCTGATGCCTCGCAACATGTCTTTCGCAATGACTACCGATCAAGTCTATGATCGTAGCAAGGATGTCACCCGGCGCTTTGGCTGGTGGTTCCTGAAGGCTGGCGATCAGGTCTGGGCTGTAGAAAAGGCCATGGGCCTTCGGGCTGGCGAGAAGGTCAAACGCATTTCTCTGATCAGGATTGTTTCAGTCAAAGCCGAACCTTTGAATGCCATCACACAGGAAGATTGCGCCCGCGAAGGGTTCCCTAGCTTCACCCCACATGACTTCGTTTCAATGCTGTGCGGCCACTATGGATGTCCTGAAGACAAGCTGTGCAACCGGATAGAGTTTGAATATTTGAACGCGGGTGATCAGCCATGATGGACGGTGGATTGCTATTCGATATTCCAGATCAACCCAAACCGGTCGACGCTGAACTCATAATAGTGGATAATTTCGCGGGTGGTGGCGGCGCTTCTACAGGGATTGAGCGTGCGTTAAATCGATCCCCCGAATATGCGATCAATCACGACGCTGTTGCTCTTGAAATGCACCAGACAAATCACCCTCACACGAAGCATCTGCAAACAAGTGTATGGGCTGTTGACCCGCGCGACCTCTTGAAGAAAGGGCAGCGCGTTGGGCTGGCGTGGTTCTCGCCCGATTGCAAGCATCACTCAAAGGCCAAAGGCGGCAAGCCTGTAGAGAAGAATATCCGTGATCTGGCGTGGGTTGTTGTGTCATGGGCCGAACTGGTGAAGCCCAAAGTGATCATGCTTGAGAACGTGGAAGAGTTTAAAGACTGGTGCCCGCTGACCAAGGACAACAAGCCAGACTTGTCGCGGCGTGGCGAGACGTTTCGCCTTTGGGTGAAGAAGCTGCGGGCCTTGGGTTACAAGGTCGAATGGAGAGAGTTGCGGGCCTGCGACTACGGCGCACCAACGATCCGCAAGCGCCTGTTCGTTATTGCCAGATGCGATGGAAAGCCGATTGTTTGGCCGGATCCAACACACGGAACCGCAGATTGCGAAGAAGTCTATAGAGGCACCCTTCTACCCTGGCGTTCTGCTGCTGAAATCATTGATTGGTCTTTGCCGTGCCCTTCTATCTTCGACACCAAAGAGGCTATCTGGGAAAAGTACGGACTACGTGCAATCCGCCCTCTCGCTGAAAACACGCTCAAGCGTGTTGCTGCGGGTGTCAAAAGATACGTGTTGGACGCGGACGAACCTTTTTTTGTGACATATGGCCAACACGGAGGAAGGTCGCGCAGCGCGGCTGACCCTATTCATACAATTACAGCCAGCCCGAAAGATCAGAACGCGGTAGTTGCTCCGGTTATATCAAACGTAGCAAACAGCAAGACAACAGCCAACCGACATGCCTTGGTGTCTGCTTTCCTCGCGCAGCACAACACACAGCGCTGCGGCGTCAATCCGGGTAAGAGCGTCATTGATCCAATGGCCACAGTGACGACGCGCGGCACACAGATCAACGTGGTCGCGGCCCACATGCAATCCATGCACGGAACGACACGCAGAGACAGCCCGATCACGGACCCACTGCAAACCCTTACCGCTGGCGGGGGGCATGCGGCCTTGGTCGCGTCCTTCATGACCAAGTATTACGGAACATCGATCGGCGCAGACATGCACGATCCAATGCACACACTGACGACGCGTGATCGCATGAGCCTGATCACCTGCAACGTGCAGGGAGTTCCGCACTACATTTCCGATATCGGAATGCGGATGCTTGCCGCGCGTGAAATGTTCAGCGCGCAAGGCTTCCGGCCCTGCTACAAAATCGAACAATCCTACACCGGGCGATACTTCACCAAGACCGAGCAAACCCGCATGTGCGGCAACAGCGTGCCCCCTGATCTGGCCGAGGCTCTTTGCCGTGCCAACGTACCCCATATGGCTAGAAAGAAAGTAGAAGCATGAAGCTTGACCCGTTTGACCCGTTTTCGATCCGCGTTGGGAAGCGTCACAGCACTGAGCTCTGTGAGACAGACGGCTGCGAGAACATCAGGTCCAGTAAAAGCAATCGCTGCGCTGCATGTGGCCGCGACCGTCTGGCCAAGAAAGAGGCGCAGCAAAGACGCGATCAGGCCAGCGCATGAGCGACGGCAAGACAAATCAAACCGAAATCAACTTGGGATATTATGAGATGGCCAATTCACTAGATGTTGAAAAGAGTAACGACCGCGAACCAACGACTGCCGAGATATTGGCAAAGGCCAAAGGGCTGATTGACGAACCCCGCAAGTGGTATCGTGGCAGTCGCAACTACCCCCAAGGCGACGACACATTTACCTGCCTGTCAATCACCGGGGCCATCGGAGTTGCGCAAGGCTTGCATGTCAGCGAATACGGCACAAGCGAAGCCGATAAGGCTATGGGGCAGACGGTGCAATCTTTGTTTGGTCCTTTTGGTAGCGCTGATCGCGTAAACCGCGATGACAGGACCACACACGACGCCGTTATGAGGCTGTTTGATGTTGCTATCAAAATGGCAGAAGAATTAGGCGACAAGGGGGCGGATTAATGGTCAGGCTCCTCACTATGGGCGTTTTTTACAAGGTCAGACCAGACCCGTTGAAACGCATCATCACAATCAGCAGCACAATCGCCAGCCCCCAGATCGTTGACGCCCCGAAGGTATGCCAAGACAACTAAGTGGCGCGTAGCTTCGTCCGGTTTAAAGGTCACGGGTCCGCTCTTTTCCCACTTGCGCGGATTTGCGTCTGCGTCTTCTACATCTTGCATGGGGTGTCTCATTTCGGCTCCTTAGTGTCGACATCTGCATGGCGAACAAAACTATCGTACAAGCCAAGCCTGACCATCATGCCACGTACAGCGGAACGCATTGCTCCCGCCTCATCTTCTGTGACCAGTTTATGCTTATCAGCAGCTTCATATTCTTCCACTGCGCACTTTAGAATGCCACGCACATCAACCATAGCAGGTCCGCAATTCATGTCACATTGACCGTTGATGCAATCATCACACGGCACGAAACCCATCCGCCCGCAAGAGCGGCAATAGGTTTGCTTTCTTAAGCGTTGACTCACAGCACCAACCCCGGCGCACCCTCGCGCAGCCATCGGCGCACAGTCTCATCGCTTTTCCATGGCTTGACACCCTTGGGCCGGATCGCGTTAACCTCTGCCAACAGCGCCTTGGCGCTCATACCTTTGGTGATAACCGCTTCCGGGTTTTTCTCAGTGGGTCGCGCTTCAACAGTAAATTCGCCCACGTTATAGAGCCCTTGAAGGTGCTCTAAGTGCTTTGGATAATCCCGCAGGAAGTGTTTCGATCCCCATTTGACGCCGGGGTCAGCGGCCTTACGCGCAGCCATACCAGCCTTCGTCCTTTCCGAGATCATGTTGCGTTCCAACTCCGCAAAGACCAGTGCAATCTGTAAGAACGCCTTGCCCATCGGGGTCTGTGTGTTGAAACTTTCGGTGATCGAAATCAGGTCGATATTGTCTTTTGCAAGCCGCTCGATCATTCCCAGAACGCCGGTTAACGTCCTGCCCAATCGGTCCAACTTCCAAACGACCAGCGTTTCGCCCGGACGCATGACCCTGACAACGCGGTGGAGCGCCTTGCGGTTCATATCCTTGCCGGATGCGTGTTCTGAATAGATGCGCTCTTCGGGGACGCCGTGACGTATCAGCGCCGCCATCTGCAACGCTAAGTCCTGATCGTCGGTCGAAACCCGTGCGTAGCCAAACATTCTGCTCATTGGCAGAAAGGTCTACTTTGAGTCGGGTCTCATTGTAAACTTCCCTATTTCTCACCATTAAGTCGCCAATCTTATTTTGCGTTTCATTGTTGACTTATTTAGCGAACTCAAAGTAGACATTCAATGTAAAGTTTCAAAACACGACAATGAGGACCCGTTTTGATATGAGTTCAATCACACTCCCCCTCGACGTTGACCCTACGCGAAAATTTCACGTTGGGAAAACATCCGGTGACATATTCGGAATTGAGTACGAGGGGCTCGTCGTCACCATCGAACTGCGTAGTTTAGAAGAGGCTGAAGCGGTCTCCCGAGCGCTGCGCAACGACCGCTACGAAACATCAGACTGAAGGACGCCTAGCATGGCCACACTGAACACAATGCGAAACGCACTTGCGGGTATGGCTGTGAAACACATGGGCGGCGGCATCCCAATCCCAGAGCTTGAATTTGTCATGCACCCCCACCGCTTGCAGGACGCAATTCACGAAAGCAGGATCAATGATCTTGACATGGTATCGCACCCAGACGGCAACTGGACGTTTCGCGGGGTTCCCATCCGAGAGGATAAGGACGTGTCGAATTGGAGGCTGTCCGCAGTAGACAAAACGCCCTGCGGCGAATGCCACCTTAAGCCCAATGAAACGTGCGACATTTGCGGCGCACACCAACCTCACGAATAAGGACGCCTGATATGCCAATACCCAAGCAAATTCGCAAAAAGCTGCCACGCGCGCGCCTGTTTTCATTTGAGTTTGGCGGTTATTACTTTGAGCCGTATTGGGCGAAATTCAGGGGTGCAAACTTCATTAGATGGCAGCTTGGCAGGGTTTGCATAACCCACCGCGCACCTTGGCTTGAGGCCGTAGCGCGATCCAATCACCCGCACCTATTCAGAAAGGCAACTTAAATGCACGACGCCCAAAAAGACACGAAACGCGCACTTGATGCAGCTAAATCCATTTGCGACGGACGACACCCCGTCGAAAGTCGGGACACCGTTTTGGTCACTCTGGATCACACAATCGCAACTGTACTTTTGGCGGCGATGGGCGGAGATGCAAAGAAGGCTGTAGTCATGCTGAATGAAGGCACAATTCCACACGTTGAAGAGCGGATTATGATGTTCGCAAATCAACCTCGTTAAAGGACGCCTTATGGCCAACGACATTGAAAACGCCCTGAATGATGCGGGCTTCGAGACGGTTAGGATCGACAAAGCGAGCGTGCGCGATGGTCCCATCTGGACCTGCAAGATCGGCCTCAAAGAAGGGACCAGTGCGGTCCTGCCCGGTGGCTGTGATTTTCCAATGCGCAGTGCTGTAGAAGCCGAGTTCAAGCGTATCACAGGACACGATTGCGACTTCAACTTTTCCGGTTGGGGTGGCGAGTTAACCAAACTCGAAAAAGAGATAGTTTGAAGGACCGCCCTAAACGCAAAAAGCCCCGGAGAACCTAATCGCCGGGGCTTTGCTGTTTCGTGATGATGACCGCTACGGGTAGAGCTGGCTGTGCGTCTCCCAGAGCGGATGGCACCTGTGCGCAGTGACGGCGCGTGTGCCTCTGACGGTGCGCACGTCGTTTAGAAGCCAAGGCCCGGCAAACTGGTCGCCGCTTGGCCTTGTCGCGGGCGATCTGTCCGCGTCAGGCTCAAAGTCAAGCAAGAGCCTTTGCGACCGTCTGAAACGCAAAAAGCCCCCGCTGGGATTAACCAGCAGGGGCTTTGCTATTCTGTGAACTCTACGACCACAGGTGGCGCTCTATGGTATCGAAGGCCGAATATCCATGTATACCAAGTTTTCATGGGGTATGCGCCCGGTGGAAGATTGCAATCTTTAGGATCACCTTCGATGTACTCCGCGATCAGCTTCCAATCGCGCACGTGTGAGCCTTTTTTGTAGGGTGCCCAACCTTCTCCCTTGCAGTCTGTTCCGACGATCTCAACGTGCCATTTTGCCCGTTGATTGCGATGCACCTCTGTTGCGTAGGTCACATTTGGATCTTCGCCCGCCTTAGCCGGTTCGACAATCACCGAACTCACAGTGATAAAAGGCTCTCTGAACATCTGATAGGCGAAATACACAAGGCATGGTAGCGCTATGCAGATAAGCCAATCAGTCTTCCTCATATCCTTCATCATTCGCCCCTCGTAAACCTTATGTACTCAATAACGTGTTCAATCAGTCCTGCCATTTGATCTTTGAATGCCAGTATCATGGCGATCACCGCCAAGACCCATTTTCCTGTTCCAAGGAACGCTTTCGTCCGATCCTGAAACCACTTGTCCACAACACGGCGCTGGCGCTCTTTGTCCACCAGATCCACGACAACCTGCACGTCATCATTGCTTTTGGTCATTGGCTTGAGGACTAGCAAAGCGCGCTCGATCGCTTCTAGGCGCTCTTCTATATCGCTCAATTCATCTACCCCCTGATCATCTTGTCTTTGTTCTTCGAACCTGCCGATGAACCAAAATGAAAGTTGAACACTTGGCCCGTTAGGCCAAGCATCACGGTCAGCATGCCCCACATAGGGCCGGGTATCTCAATCCCTTCAAGCGCCATGTAGACCACCGCTGCCAAGCACAGCAGGGCAAGGAACACGGCTGACGCTGATAGCAGTCCAGCTGTCCGTCCTGTGCCGCCCTGATGCATGTCCCGCGCGTCTGCCCGATCCTCGGCCGCAATCTCAATAGCGCGCGTCTGTGCTTCTATCTCAGCCAGGGCGATGTCTGTAGCCTGCTGCTGCACCTTAGCATATGCCGCAGGATCAGCTTGCAACGCCTCAAGCACGCGATCAGCGTCGCTGTCAGGCGCAAGTCCCGTCACTTCTAGGGCAACCTCTGCCACCTGTTCGAGAACCTTGCCCTTGCCGCCCTTCAATCGGCCCACAATGCCGGGCAGAATTTGCTTTGCAAGACCCGCGCCTAATGTCGCCAATAGCATCGACATGCTGTCACTCCTCGTTTGTTGTTTCGTTGATCCTGTGGCCGTCGCGAAATCGGCGCTCACCAAGGGCTTTGGGCCCAGTAACTGGCCAGCGAACACCGCCCTTGCGCAAACGCTTTTTCGCGATCTTTGAGATGGTCACGGCGTTTGACTGATTGCCGCCCAGAACGTGAAAGTGGGTTTCGTCCTCGCCAGCGTAGAAGCCAACATGGCCTTTCCAGCTTGAAGGTGATCCGCGCCAGAAAACCAGCACCGCGCCCGGTTGTGGGTCTACCTGCACACCAAACTTCATCCAGTTCGCGGCAAGGTACGGATTGGTCGGGATATCTTCACCGGGCAAATGCAGGCGTATAGCGGTCTCAACAAAGTCACCACACCAAGGCAGTTCGGCAGGATCGCCAAGAGTTGCGCCATCTGATCGCAACCAAGCCATAAGACCTTTACGGTCGCGCCGTTCGTGCATGCCAAGTTTTTTGCGCGCTTCAACCATCCAAGGTGGCTCACGCACAACATCGGGCGATGGTTCAGACGCAACCAAAACGTCACGCGCTTCGCTCTTCGCAATTTCATTCCAAAGCACCACCGTTGGCCTGTGCTTGTCTGCGAAGGCTGCAACCGCTGCCCGCGTCTTTGGCCCAATGATCCCATCGATCGGTCCCGGCTCAAAACCGAACACGGTCAGGGCTGTTTGTATTTCTCGCATTGCAGGTACTCCTAAACTTCGATTGCGCCAACCGCCGCATTCGTCCCGATCAGATATGTGGACGGATGATATCTCGCGGTGCCGTACAGATCATCAAATGGCACCAGCCCAGAGGACGCCCGCGCGATATTGGTTTGGGGCGTCATTGCCTTAACGGTGTCAGTCGGTGTGGCATAGCTGGTGTCCATCGTCACTTGTGCTGGTGTACCTGTGTACGCTTGAAACTTGTGGCCGAGGTGGCGCGGCGCAAACAATACCGTCTGATCAAAGTCTGCGATGTCTGCGTTATCGATGCCCTGCATCTGTGTGCTTGCCGTGGCAATCAGGATATTGTTTTCGTCCACTTCATTTGTCCAAGAGCTGTCAGCGCCATTGGTGATGAAGGTCGTGGTCCCGACATTGCCATCAACTGTTTGATTTGCGGTGGTGATATAGGACACCAGCGTGTTGCCATACCGTGCGATACGCTGATCAATGTTTGTCGCGATTTCTTCCGACGCATTCGGTGATCCGCCAAACCCGTAATTGGGAGGGTTGGAGTTTTTGTTATTTGCGATGAAGCCCAACACATTCCGGATGGTCAACCCACCCAGCCCGTTGCCGATCAAACCACTGCCCGTGCCCGAAGACGACACAAGAATTGCCTTGTCGATTACAAAATTGACAGGATAAAGCGTCTGATTGGTTTGCTGGTCCCCGCTGGTGATAATGTCATTGCCACCTTCTGCTGAGATACGCCCCATGTAGGCATAAGACGCATCTGCTGTGTTCGAGTGATACCGAATGCAGGGCTGTACTTCTGGATAGTCTTCGCGCTGTAGCCAACCATTGCGAGTGAACAAATCAACCGCGTCAACATAAGTGTATCTTGCTGTCTGAATGCGGATACAGCCGTGATCGTTGCGCCACGGGGTTTCTTTCAAACCGCCGCCCATGTTGGCTTGCGGGTTCTGTTTGATCCGTGATCCGACAACGGCGGCAAGATAGGTGTTTGAAGAAAAAAAGCACCCGTAGTTCTGGTGTCCATCTGACGCACAATCAAAGATCGTAGACATGAGGCGCGGCTCACCCGAGTCATGCCCGCCCGTCGCATAAAGGCCCTGCATGCCATCCGATGTGCAATCGTTGATCGTCACTTTGAGGCTTGATGCGCCTGTTGACGTGCGAACAGCTTGGATGGGGTTGCCAGTTTCGTCTTCCGCGTCCCAAGGCCCGACGAAATCAATGCCTTTGTACAGGACAGTACCCCCTGCTGATGTGAAGCTGGTGGTGTGAACAAAGACGCTCCCGCTATCACTGATGTTGGTGTTGTTCGTCACATCAAGCGTTGCGCGACCGTCCCACGTCTCCAGACGCCAGTTATTGTAAAATTCTCGTATCGTCAGCTCTGCATTCAAATAGTCGTAGGTGCCGCCCTTCAACATGATCCGACCCTTTAGGCCGATGTCTTTCAATGCGCGCATCTTGGCATATGCATCACCGAAGCCGGTCGCGACTTGGTGGCCTGTTGGTGCGCCTGTGTAGTCGCCATCATGTGCAAAACATATGGTTTGCGTTGTCGGATAGGCGGCGTCTGCGCTGGTTATGATTACAGCCTGCGTGTGCGTTGCAACATTCCCCGACCGATCAATGGCTGTGACTGTGACAGAGTATGTTCCGGGTTCGTTGAAGCACGTTGAGACATCGCGCCCGTAGGCATTGCGGCCATTTTTCCATTGGTCCGGTACATTTTCCAGCTTGGAGAAGGTGTGATCCCGGCCAAAGTCCCAGATGTAATAGATTTCGCTATGTCGTCCGTCCCATGTGTCGTTGCCTGTTGGCGCGCTCTGATCGAAACCTGTTGCTGTTGACCGGAAGAACACCTGCTCCCCGGCGACAAAACCACCGGGCGCGTCAATTTCAAAAGACATAGATTGCGCAGAAGCAACGGGCGTCTCTGAAACGCCGTCAATTTGGTCTCGCATAAGGCTTTCAATGTCGGAAAGTTCTTGCTCTGTAGGCGTCTGAAACCGTGCAATGAGGCCGTAAATATCGCCAACAAAGCCTTGGCTTTCTTTCCCTTTTAGAGCACCGATACCAAAATCAAAATTGCCATAATTGCCCGTACCTTGGTCAGCCGTGTCATTTTCGTAATCAGTGCCATTGGCTCGAGCTAAAACCGTATCGCCAGAGATTTTGCCCAGACCTGTCACCACGTCTGCAGCTACTTCATCTGCAAGTTGGTCAGTACCAGCGCCAACCGATGCCCCAATACCTACGCCGCGTGAATATGCAAGGAAGCGACGCGCGGTTGATGATTTAGAGATATTGAAGTTTCCGTCCTCATCGTTGTTGCCTAAACCCGCAATGGTTGCAAACCCGGCCGCAGCAGGACGCTCAAGACCCATGACGATCATTGCCTCGTCACCACCCGTCGCGTCTACAGTCGTAAACAGGCAATCAAAAGCGCTCTCGCTCTGAAAATAGGCACGCTCGTTGTTGTCGCGGTAGGTCAGGCGCGTCCCGTCAGCCGTAGCCGTCAGGTAAATGTCGTTGATTTTGTCATGGATCGTCCCAACTGGATCGCCGTCCGTGCAGAGCGTCGTCGCGCTGGCCCCGCTCCGTTCGGTGTAGCAGTCAGTGTGAGACGTGCCGGGCAGGATGACCGCACCCACCTCGCCATTTTCGAAAAGCGCGGCTATATCATAACCCGTTTCAATCAGCGATTGACCCAAAAAGCCATCATTGCGGAAACCAATGCGATGCCGAGTCACATTGTCTTGCGACAATCTAAAGCCTGCGCGGTGTTCCATTTCAAACGGTTCCGCCTGCTGCTGGATTATCAGCGACTACAATTAAAACTGTAGCGCCGCCCTTGCCATAAAGGGTTTCTCCGGCTTCCAGATACATGGCTTTCGACCCACCATCGCGAAGGATTTCACCATAGCGACCAACAGGTGGCAGTGTGTCCCGAACTCTCAGTTCCGCCTGTCCACCACGTGCCGAAACCTGTACCTCACCCGGTCCTGATGCCAGGGCGATGTAAGCGTCGGTTGAAGGTGAGTAATCTTGATGTTGTGCCATTTTGTGAGCTCCATGCCAAAAAGACCCCAAAGGGCCGAGGTTCGATCAAAGTTTTTCGATGACAGTCAGGTGATATTGTAGATTGTATCGAGCAAAGCTGTTGCCGCTGCTGCGTTACCTGAAGATACGTTCAAAGCGATGTCTTGGAGTAACTCATCCGAGTAACTGATCATAACAGCGCCAGACCAATCAATACGCGCATCGGATTGCTCTGCTTCTGTCATGCCAGACAAAAACCCGTCGAACGCAGCTGGCCAGCCCCCATTGGCCGCGATCGCAGCATCTTCTGGCGAAAGTATTCCAGCATCTCTAACAGCCTTACAGAAATCCGGTTTTGGCATTTCTGCTATTTCACGCAAATGATCAAGGCGCGCATCGTTGTCGACCGTGACAACGCCGTTCTCATCCAAGAGCCAAAAATTTCTTGTGTCGCGGCTTGGAAGTGTCGACTGATCCACAAGATGATAAGTTGTGCCGTCCGGTATTCCTATGGCCGGGTCCGCGCCATAGTTCACTAAAACCATACCGTCCTCTTCATACAAAGCGACTGTTGCCATATTTAGCTCCCTAAAATCAAAACGTAGACCTCATCGGGATCAACGTAAGTGCCTGTTGCGCCCAAGACTGCACACACGCGCACTGCGCCAGTTGTCTTGACGCTGATTCCGCTGCCATTGTTGTAGACACTCCCGATCACACGGTTGCCGTTGACTGCAGGGCTGAGACGGTCCCCCGCGGTTGAGACCACGACCGCGTATTCGTCGTTCGGCGCATTGTCAGCAATGTTCACCTGATAGATACCTGTGCCAACATCCGTGACAGATGAAACGTTGTAACTGTTGCGAATTGATAGTGTCCCCAATGGCTCGAAGGCGACCCAAGCAATCAATTGATTTGCTTTAACGATGCTTTCGTCATCGCCCAGCACCATTCGCTCATTATTCAGCCGCGCGTCTTTTGAACCGTATATTTTCAAATCACCGCCTTCTTCAGACTTGATTTGCATGTGATCGTCTTGTGATTGGATGAATGCGGTTCTTGTGGTCTTACCGTTGTAGAAAGACAGATATGGGTCCATGAATATGCCGGTGTCATAACCGATTTTCATTTGCTCCCCGGATGGCCTTGAAAGCGTCAAAAGCGCTTCGAGCATCTGAGAGCCAAACCAAGTCTTCGTGCCGCCAATCGTTTGGTCAGTGTTTCGATCCACGACCTGATCTTCCGTCAGCGTATCGCTTTGCAATAATTTCCTCGCTCCGACGATCGTGGGGCTGTCATTGACATAGAGACGGCCATCGACATTTAAGCCAACGTATCTCTCAAGTTCGCCGGCTCCACCCTTGTTGGCTGTAAGCTTGACCCAAACATCGGAACCCGTGTGCTCCAAATCAATTGGCGTCAATGCGGATAGACTGACAGGTGCGGGCAGCATTGGCGTGAATACACCGCTAACGGTATCAACCTCACCAACCTTGACGCTGATTCCTGCACCTGTGGTGTAGTGGATCTCGTCAATGTCTGTTTCCGTATCCAACGCCCAGATGTTGCCGCGAGTTGATCCCGGTGGAATTGCCAAGCCATAACTCGAAGACTTAAGATCCTGTACCAGCGGATCGAGAATTTTATTGGCCAATTGATCGCCGTTTGTACTCGCTGGAACAATGTCGAAATCGCCGTCATCATTGAGACCGTTGTACTGCGTCATACCTTCTGCCTTCCATAGCCTTGAGCCTGCCAGTTGATTTCTCCAAACGTCGTTGCGTCGACATCATCAAGAAACTCAACATATACGCCTGAATTCGTTTCATTTGTTGTGACCAACCTGTCTGTCGGAAGGTTTGGTTTATCCAGTGTAACAAATGATGGGGGCTCCCTGAACGGCGTGTCATATGTGATCTGCACGCCGCCCAATGGAACTGTGACGTTTTGCCCATACTCCGACCTGTCGGGCATGTCCAAAATGAATTTGCACGAAACCACAAGCGGGGAAGAACTCACATCCGTTGTCTTCAATACGATCGCGAATTGAAATGCGCGACCTGTCACTGTGCTTACAAGTATCGGCGTCCAATCCGTCCACACTGCCCCCGGCGCACCGGGCTCGTCCTCTGTAAGCCTGAACAAAACTTGAATTGAACCATTCTGGATTTCTGGCAACGCCAGGGTGAGAACATCTGAGAGAGATGTCCAGTCGGACATGAAAACAGTGCTGTTGTCTGTGCTGGCTTCGTATTCGCCCTTCAAGGTGCAGGTAAAGACCTCGCCCAGATCCACAACCTGATCACTATCCAGTCGACCCTCAGTATTGAAATCACCGTTTGCATCTTTCGATAAACGCAAGAAATTCCCGACAACCTCAAGATTGTCCGTAGTTCCAGAAAAGACTGGTGACACCTCGAGCTCTGAAACGATATTGATCTTTTTCAGATTGTCGGCGCTCACGTCGACTATCTCTGATTGTTGAGATATCTGATCGCTATAGTCTCGAGCTCTGATGAAATATCGACCAGCGCGCAAAGGCGTTGTCACAGAAGAGCTTGGGTGTGCAACTGTAGAAACCAGCGTCGAAGAATTCCAGTTCGATGAAGTCGAACTTGCGTAACGAATGATGTACTCTTTGATGTCTCTGACCGTCAGCGGTTCCCATGTCCACGTGATTTCTGTGTCTGAGATAGACGGCGCAAGACCTTCGACTTTCGGCGGCGCTGCTGTAATTGCTTTTGCAGTGACGTCACGAACTGCGGTGGGTGGACCCGATCGGCCAAGGTTCGAAACAGGAAGTATTTGGTATTCATAGACCACACTTTCTAAAAGCCTGTCGGTTTTCAGTGGTTCACC
The DNA here is from genome assembly GCA_002690925.1 of Rhodopirellula sp. Taxonomy (GTDB): domain Bacteria; phylum Planctomycetota; class Planctomycetia; order Pirellulales; family Pirellulaceae; genus Rubripirellula. The sequence goes on along the minus strand of NZGD01000276.1, from coordinate 5,499 downwards.
ATTCAGCGGCGCAAACGCGGTTGTACTCCAAAGCGCGCCCGCGGCTTTCTCTCGCCATCTTAGAGCAACCATTGTACCCGCTTGAACTTGCTCCGGGTCTTGCTTCACTGTGACCTCGAGAACAGGAGACACAGTCCCGTCCTTCTCGTAGATCATGGTTGTTTCGTCGCTTACAGCTGACAGAATTTCCGGCGTTGCAGGGCCATACACAGTGCGGCGCGCAGCTTTGGTGATGTTGGGGTTGTAATCCGGTATCACGCCCGTTTCAGCATCCAAGACTTCTGGTGCAGCTGGAACTGCTGTTATCAATGATGTCAGATCGGCATTGGGAACCCGTGAGGTTATTATGAGCTCCTGACTGCTTGTGCCGACCTCTTCTACCAGAACCATGTCGGAGATGTTGACTTCACCGATTCCAAGAGGTGTTTCAGGCTGGACGAAAAACTCTCTGCCGTTGGATGGGTTGAGTAGAACCTCGAGCAAGATTGTTTGGTTCAACTGATCTCGCACGCGAAGAGCATACGCAATCGAAGTGTCTAAGTCGAAGATTTCATCAGTCAGAATAGACGTGACCTGCAATCCGTCATCTACCAGATCCGCAATGCGCGCTGAACCAATTGCCCATTTAGTCACATCGTGGCTCATGACAATCTTGTCACCGACATTCGCCACAAGGTGATCAGGGCCCGCGAAGAATTCGAATGTCTCTGGACGCAGTTTTGCCACTGCCATGTGATAGCGTGCAAGACGATACACATTCCCAAGCTCAGTCTCGCTACTTGCGACAACTACACCTGTGAGCGGCAAGTCCTCGAACTCTGTCGCGTTGCCCGCGTTGTATCCGTCCGCATAGACAATTGCCTCATCTTGCTGAAAGTCCTGTGCTTCAGAGATAAAAGCGACCTTTAATCCGTGGATCTCTTTTGTGTATTCCTTGCGGCCGGAAAATCCCCATGTGTTGTGCGGGCTGAAAGCGGCCCTTACTGCGCCTTTAGAGCCATCACGCACCAAAGAATGCTTAACCTCTGTGATCGACCGCCTGACGCGGCCCGCTGCCGCGGCTTGATCCATCATGTCTCGAACCGTGATTGGACCGTCATAAACTATGTCAAAGGTCCAATGTGGCTCTTCAGAGCGATAGGCAAGGAAAGCATCGAGATCAATTCGAGCATTGTCTACCGGGCGTTTCATGCCAGCACCGCGCAACATATGCACCATAATGTCAGCAACGTGGCGCGTTTTCTGCGGGCTTGAAAAGCTTGATCCATTCCACACGGGCAGCAAGCGGTTAACAATCGCATTGAGGCTGTCTATTTGTCCGTTCAATTGATCGGTGGCGCGCATGCGAAACGCGATTTCACAAAGGTCAGGGTGGCTCTGAAGCCTATCGCCCGTGGTGCTCCTGATGGCCGTGAGATACGCATCGTCGTAGTGAGTATCAATGCCACGATCTTCATTGGTGCGTGTGACCGATATTTCCCAAGTGTCTTTGTCTGGGAACGTGATGTCTTTCACAAAACGACGAAAGCGCTGATCAGATCCGCTAAACGTGCGCGTGCCCGCGCTGATCCAGCTGCTAGCACCTGCACGGCGATATTGGTACTGCACAGTCACGCTGAGCGAAACATTGCGCCCTTTGTCGTCTCGAGTGCCCAAAGCATCAAATGAGATGTCGATCGATGCACGCTTTGTATCAGGGCGCGTAAAGCGCGTGACGTCATTGCCCTCTTCAAGCAAGACCCGGTAGACATCCTCAGTGATGTCGTCTGGATACAACTGCATTCTGTCGTCGCCGTAGAGCCAGGTGACATCCATATCTTCCAACTCGGGAATGTCTTGCTCTGTCAGGCTTTGGTTCACGTTCCTGAATTCAATCTCTATGTCGCTGAATTCAGAGATTGGTGTGGTGCCTATGCGCAGCTGCTCCAAAGAGATATCTGGCCCCACACCGAAAGTCATTCGGCCGCGATAATATACGTCCTCGCCATCAAGCTCGGTGTAACCCGTTGCTGAAAGCGTCGGAAACATCAAGTGACGCCCCCAGACCTGCGGAACTGTGCCGAAAGGTGTAAAGCCGTTTTGAACGCCCGTTATTGTGAAAGCCGGATCACCTGCTACGCCGGATTGCACGGGAGGCTTTACAAGCGCATTGACCGCCAGACTGAAGACGATCGAGATTGCTGTTGTCGCCAGTTTAAGAGCAAGCTTCGAAGCGCCGGCTCCCAATATTTGCCCTGCAATATACGGTGACGCGACTTGCGAAATGGCGCCAAGGATGGGTGCAAAGAACGCCCCTTCCGCTTTGGGCGCGATAACCATCGTCGACCCGGATTTTGGCTTGAGCGTCATCCAGCAATCGCGCGGCACCTCTGTAATCTTCTCGTTATTAGCCAACGAAACCTGAAGCGTGCCGACACTTGAGATTGGGTATCCTTCATCAAAAATGATTTCCGCAACGCTTTTCCCTGAAGGAAGGCCAAAGCACCGATGATCACCAAGCAACGGCGTCTTGTATGCAATGATCTGAACTTCATTTGTCATGTCGGAAAATTCCCAATACGCGCTTTTTCCACAAAATGTGGTTCCATGGCTCTACACAAACGCCGCCCGTATGATGGGCATGCAGCATGTCTTTGTTATTCAGCGCTACGCCAATGTGCAGATCACGTGAGCCAATTCGAAACAGGATTGCATCTCCTTCGATCGCTGCTTCACACTGACGCCAATTCGCTCTTTGAAGTTCGATTGCCGCGCGGTATTCGTCACCCAAAACATCGGGCACAAAGACATCAAACACGTTTTGCTGGACGTCCATAAACAGACCAAAGCAATCGTAAGCATCTGGACCGCGGCCTGCCTTTTCGTACCGCTTTCCCACCCAATGATTAGCCCACACGTTTCAGAACATGCCCGGAAAGAGTGAAGGGACCATTTTGAACTGACACCCGGGCATATCGAGCACTGGCTCAATACCCAACGTTCCGCTGATCTTTAAGCGATCATACGCGATGTTTTGAAGTTCCATGACAAGGGGGCCAACCTCTGCAATGTCGGGCGTGGATTTCATGACATACTTGATCTGAAATTCTGCAAAACCTTCGACCGCGCGCAGTTTGTCCAGAATGTCTGAGCTCACGTTTTCTATTTCCCAAGTCAACGTGGGCGAAGCGTCATCGCCCTCTTCCGGCAATGTGATTTCAAAAGCCCCGATGTCGTAAGTGACACCCTGGCTCACGATAGGCTCTTCATCAGCAACAAAATGCAGATCCTCTGCCAGATCAGGGTGTGAGATGCTGATCAGCGGCAAAATGACCTCGGAAGTGTCAGTACCGGTGATCGCTTGAATGAACTCCGGGGTCATACTGGAAAGAGCTCCAAGTTCACTGAAACTGTGTAGTGCGCGCGTCCAAGCGGTTCGATTTGATACGGGTTTTCCACGTCTCGAAAGCGCCAAACTCGCACCAGCCCTGTGAACGGGTGAGGCATTTCAAACTTGCTTGAACCCATACCAAGTGTTTGCTCGAAGAAATCCTCAAACGTAGCGACTTGTGCAGACGAAAATGGCCGAAAGCGCATAGTGGCAGGTTTCGGCTTTCCAGATGTAAGCGGCCTTTGAAAAGCGGCCCCACGATCGAAATCGGTGCGAACCATAGCGTTAGGTGCGCCCGATATTGTAACCGAACTTCTTTCTGGCTCCTGATGAAGCGAAGGCGGCCAAGTGAACATATTCTACCCCTTCGGTGTTTGCGAAATTCCAAAATTGTTCGTGATGGAAGCTTTTCCTGTTTGCGTGCCCATTGCTGACACAACAGCTTTGGTAAAGCCTATGTCGACCTGCCTGCCGGATTGGCTTTGACGTGTTTGCGCCTGAAAACCTGCTGGTGGCGTGACGTTCACAACCTGCTGGCTGTTTAACGTTGGCGACAAAGAACCCGGTTCAATATTTGGCGTGTTGATCGTTGGGGTAATACCTCCCCCATCGCTCGCATTGAGGATGATGCCTGATACAGCCTCTGTTCCGATCCCAACCAACTCGTTCAGAAAGCCGCTGATGCCGCCGCCGCTGAAAAGCGACTTGAAAGCATCTGCGCCGTTCAGCCTGATCATCTCTGCGATCAACTGGCTCACAAAGTCTGTGACTGAAGAAACCTCTGTGGCCAACTGCGTGGCGCGATCAAGTAGGCCGTCGAAAGTGTTGAATGATGTCTCCCTGAATCGCTCCATGGCTACATCCAGTTGCCGAACAGCTGTGCTCTCTTCACCGAATTGCTGTACCAGCTTGGCCCTGACTTCCTTCAGTCTCGACGTCTGATCGATCAACCGCTCTTGCTGGGTCTGCATAGACTGCACAAAAGCCAAAGCCTCTCTTTCTATCTCGTCTATTTCACCGGCCACAGGTGTACCAGCACCGCCGCCGCCACTCGAGCCACCTGTGGCCGGATTTAAGGCCTCATTGACTTTGCGATTGGTCTCACCAAGTTCTTTGTTCAGTTCCAAGGTTTGATCATACGCCTGTTTGATACGATCAGGCGTGGCTCCAAGTTTTTGAAGCCTCTGTGAGACTTCCTGCGCCTCGCCTACCGCGCTAACCGTGACGCTGTCAGCGCCTTGTTCTGCAGCCTGCAACCGGGCTCGAGCAACCGCAATTTGATCTCGAACGTTAAGATTGGCGTTTGCGATGTTTTGCAGGGCGTTGTTAAGACGGATCGCTGCATTTGTAAGCCCGTCTGTTTCGCCAGTGGCCTTAGACAATTCCCCCTGAAAGCGGCGCATGGCTTCATCAAGACGGTTCACTATTTCGGCTTCTTCGCCATACTCAGCCACAAGAACCGCACGCGCATTGCTCAGTTCTTCAGTTATCCGCTGCTGTCGCTCTGCAGATGTGATGTTTTTTTCAACAAACTCTGTGACTTTTTTAGTCGCAGCGTCTATGCGCGCAGAATATTCCACCGGTCCAGTTGGATCAAAGGTTGTACCGATGATTTCACCGCTTTTACGAATGCTGTCGGCGGCGATAGAGATGGAAGCTTCTAGACCTTTGATATTGCGATCAAGCTCTACAGCTTCTTGATTTGCATCTACAAGCGCGTCCGAAATTGCTTTGTTGATCTGATCAATACCCGCGCTGTTCAACCCTTCTCGAGCCGAACGGTATATTTCCAGATTTGCCTGAAGTTCGCCTTCGATCAGATCACGGCGTTCTTTCAAAGCATTCAATTCTCGAACTCGTTCCGCCTGCAGTTTTTGCTCTTGAACGCGCTCGAGCTCTACCAGCTTTTTCTTGCTCTCAAATTCATTGATCGTGGCTGCAATGATCTTATCAGACGCAGCGAGGCTCTTTTCACCACGCTCATCGATCGCCTGTGATAGCCTCTCCATGACTGCAACGGCGCTGTCAGTCACACCTTCAAGCTTTGCCGTGCTGTCAGTCAGTCGCTCAAAACGCTCTGCGGTAGTCTCTACATTGCTGCGCAAGGTCGTAATCACTGCGGTTGCAGT
>NZGD01000275.1 GCA_002690925.1 Rhodopirellula sp. | reverse complement strand
TGGTATTACCAGGTTGCCAGTCATCATTATAAGGTCACAGGGCCGTGACCTTTTAAACCCCATCTCATGCCGAAGCACTTGATAGCCTCTGGTTTTGCTTACCAACAGGACCATGCTTCCATGTTCTCCACGAAACGTGCTTATCTGATTCTCTTACTAGAAGGTCTCGCCAGTAGCGGTGTTCAAATGGTCACGATACGACAGACCGTCGCGTTCGTAGGCAGCTCGGTACTGTGCACGTCGATCATCATCAGTTGTTTCCTGGGTGCGTTGGCTCTTGGCTACTTCTTCGGCGGCAAGACCGCGCCTGAGAAGTTTTCCCGGGCACTGCTTTTCAACCTGGTTGGCGCCATCGCGTTGTTTGGTATTGGTCTCTCCTACCCCTTTGTCAGCATGTTTTTCCTGTCTATTTCCGACATCAGTTATGGGCTGCCAATCCTGGGGAATCCCCTGGTCCATCTCTTCGCGTTCTGTTTGTTGGTCATGTCGCCATTGGTATTTTTGCTGGGGCAGACGGTCCCCCTGTTATTGAACACTGCAGATCAAGAGACTCGCAAAAGTGAGGCTGCGGGGAGTGCGACTGCGATCAGTACCGTGGGCAATGTCGTCGGGTGCCTTCTGACTTCACTGGTGCTGATGTATTTCTTGGGCGTCGGGTATTCCATTCTGGTGAACTGCATGATTCTAAGCTTCTGTGTCTTGCTTGTGTTGCGTACGGAAAAAACCGTCCTGAAGCCAATGCTGCTGAGCATCACAAGTCTGTCACTAGCGGTGGCGTTCGTCGCCAACGTCCGGATGCCAAACCAGCTTTTTGCCGCTACTACCCCATACAACGACATCCGGGTTGAAGCCACAGACGGGGGCAAAAGGTTGGTGATCAACCGCAGCTCCGCTTCATTCATCGATGCTGAGACTCGCCAGGGCTGGCCATACATTGAGATGATGAAATCGGCGATATTTGCAGACGACGTAGCTGGCAAAGACATCCTCGTCCTGGGCGCCGGCGGATTCACCTTGTCTGCCGAAGACACCAAAGGCGCAAACTTCACCTACTTGGACATCGATCCGAAGCTGAAATCCGTGGCAGAGGGCGACTTTCTGGGCGAGCCCATCAAAGGAGACTTCATTGCCCAGGATGCAAGAGCATTCCTGCTCACCAATGAAAAGCGATGGGATGTCATTGTGGTTGATCTCTATACCAATGCGGCCACTATTCCCATGCACACAGCCACCTTTGAATTTTTCAGCTTGGTGTCCGAGCGCCTAACCGGTAACGGTAAAGCCGTTCTGAATATTGCTGCCAATCCGCGGCTTACGGATCGGTATTCCCAGACGATGGACAATACAGTCCGGCAGGCTTTCTCACGGTGTGTCACTGACATCACCAGCTATGACGACTCCCTGCAGAACCTGGTGTATTTGTGCGGAAAGTGGTCGTCCGGCGTGGACAGAGTTGCCCGTGCTTATTTTGATGATACAACAAGGGTAACCGTCGACGGCTACCTGTCGGCACTTCATGGATCGGCGAGATAAGCGATGCGCCACGATAAATCAAAGAGAAAATCCGAGTGGATTTCAGCCTCAGACGTAGGCCGGAGCGAGTTTTGCCCGAATTCAGTCGCACTGAAATACGCCGGCGCCAAACCTTCGCGAAGGGCCGTTGCCGCTCAGGATCGGGGCAATCTGAAGCACGAGCAGTTCAATCGCCAGATCAGCACAGACAAACGCTGTTACGTGGCCTCTTACCTTTACGGAATGGAGGATCAGCGTACGGAAACTCTCCGCCAGTTTCGTGACAACACACTGGATTACATGCCCGGCGGCCGGATCCTGATTGCAGTCTATTACCGGCTGTCTCCGATGGTCATTGAAATCAGCAAAAAGTCTTCCTGGGTTGACCTGGTGCTGAGGAGAATCGTGGACAGGCTTGTTCTGCGAGCTGAACAACGAGGAAAAAACCATGATTCATGAGCTGCTCATTTTTATCGCGGTTGTGGCTGTACTGTTCATCGTCTGGCGACCGCGCCGTGACAGCCTCGTTGACGAGCTGGGCATTGAGGGCGACTTGATATGGATCGACGACGGCCGCCACACAAAACCCTTCTTCAACGGAGCTTTCAAGGTCTTTGGAAAGCCGGATGCGCTGTATCGGACTCGCACCGGTGTTCTTTCTGTTGAGTACAAGAGCCGAAACGGTCCAGTGTTTGAGAGCGATGTCACCCAAGCCTTTTGTGCGGCCCTAGCTGCCCGGGGAGATGGGTACAGGGTGAATCAGGTTCTGATCAAGACCTCCGCCGTTCAGGAAGTGTTTAAGCTTCCTTCTTCCGACAAGGCGCTGTTCGATCGGATTCAGCCCGCAGTCGTCCATGCCCGACAGGCAAAATTTGGTCATGCGGTACCGAGCCGGCCGGAGCTCAAGAAATGTCGCAGCTGTGGCTTCCGCGGGGACTGCGACGATTCGGCAGCCTGAACCCGAGAAAAAGAGGTGCAGCTCTCAAAATCGCTGAGGAAATTCGTTCAACATCAGGTTAATTGATGGCAGATACCTTTAGTCAGGATGATCCCGCCATTAACCGTCGCGACTTTGCCCTCAACGTTAATCTTAACTCCAACTATCAATAGCGAGAAGTTGATAGTTTCAGGGAAGCAGTGGTTCTGAATTTCAAGGGAAGGACTGATGAAACGATTACTCACCTCAAGCTTGCTTGCCTGCTGTCTGATTGCGCCAATAGCCCAGGCCAGTAATTGCCAGGTTCATTTCACGATCGTGGATGGCAATGTCCAGAGGGCACTAACCATTGGACCAACACTCCCTCAGTGGCAAGCCCGCGAGCAGATGTGCGAACGGCTAAATTCATTCGGTGGTGCGATCAACGTTGCGGGCGGATTCTCCACGGGAGCGGGAACAGTCTCGTACTTCGTCCATTTGACCGTCGGCGAACGAGTGACTGGTTTCAGCATTCCCGACCATGGCATCAATTTCGTCATGTCAGGACGTTTTCCCGACGCGAAAACGGAATCCGAACTCATAGACATCGCAATCCCAGCGTTCAGAGGTACAACAAAAAAGTTGCTACAAAACTGGTACGAATCGGGAGGGTTTGAAAAGGCTGTTGAAGCGTTTTTGAATAGCCGAAACATACTCAATCGACGCTGAAACAATGGAAAATAAGAGGCCATCAACTCCGTTGAGCTACAAGCTCATGACAATACCAATTGTCGTTTTCGCCGGGCCTCAAGTTCTGACCAGCTGGTATTCAATCTCATCGCAATGGCATTGAATTCACCAACGGTCCTCACGTCCCTCAATTTGATTTGGAATTCGCACCTGTCAGATGGGTAGTCACGATCCTCATTGATCGTGGCAACGCCCAGTGCAATTTCAATCGCCCAGGCGAGCTCGGACTTGTCGGAACAGGTGCTGATCAACAGAGGTGACATCAATTGAGCTGCAGCGAACCGGTGAACGTTGTGCACTTGTTCGGTTGTTCGTCCAGGCATGCCACATAGAGCACGTCGGCACTCTTGGGAATCACGTTCAGAAACGCGGAGGTGTCGACGGTCAGATCGTTGATGCCGTTGGTGCGGCCTACGGGAATGCTCGAGCAGGAAATCACATTTTGATTGCCTGGCGCGTAATCACAATCGAATGAGGCAAACTGCCCGCAGGCGTAGTCCGAGTCCGATGGCCACATGCAGGAAATGCTGAAGAGCTCGAGGTCATCTTCTTGTTGGAAAACACCGTCTTCACTCAGGTAGACCGACGCCGTATACGGAAAGGATTCATTGAATTCCGGGACGGACTGATCATCGTAGTACACCTCCATCTTCCAGGTAATGCTGATCGTGTCGTTCGGTGAAAAATGATCCTCAGGATCACCGGTGCCAGCAGCAATATTGAAGACGGTTGGCTCTAACGGGGCCTCAGAGAATTCGAAGACCAACTCCCTCTCTTCAACATCCGGTGCCGGCGCCGAGGGACCAGAGCTTGATGAAGAACCCCCTCCCCCGCAAGCAACGAGGGTCGAGCAGGCCAGAATCAGACAGAGCGATTGTTTTGTTTTCATGGTGATATCCGAGTCAAAAACCAGATCTTAGGCCTGGCTCATGCCGCGGATGAGATTCAAAAAGTCAGTGACCTATGACCGTTTAGAATGCGGGGACAAAAAAGGGCCTTCCCGCAAGCGGAAAGGCCAACCCTCACTCTCTCTCACCCAGGAGCCACGCTCGCTAGTCATTTCAAGATCTCATGGAAATCTTCGCGGCCAACCCCCGGGAAAGAAGAATTTTCAGGTTTATTTCCGACCCAGAATATCTTTACCAGGTTTTCGTCGAAGCATTGGCTGTTTGCGATCCATCACACCCAGTACTGAGGATGAGTCTCCGAGACAGATGCCCACCATATACACCCCGGGCCCCAGGCGCTGATAAGGTTCAAGCAAGTGGCGGCGCCAAGACTCAATATCCAGAAGTACAGGACGGACCGAAGGTAGCTGCCGAACCACTTCACGATCGGCAATACCGATCCAATTACCTATCTCAATGCCATCAGCCGTGCAAAACCCAATCGGTTCGCAGCTCGCGAAGGCACCGAGTTCTTTGTAAACACAATTGTGACGGCGTCTTAATTCCATGAAATATATACTGTTTGAATATACAGCATTATTGCAGATGGACTGCCTTCCAGGCTAACCAGAAAAAGATCAACATTTTATTGCGGACGTGTTTAGAGTCAGGGATGACCCATTACCGGACAACTGAGGAGGTCAACACGATGAATGCAACAACCAAGCAAGGTGAAATACTCGGCCGGCTCTGCGGAGTCCACATCCGAGACAAAAACGGAGAAGTTCTCTATTCCTTTACGGACATTCGCAATGGTGAAGTTTTCGGGCGAATACCTGCGGATGAGACCCCGTGCGGAAAGCGCGACCTCTGGGTAAGCGCAGGAACTCTGGAAGACGGAACGGCGACAAGCGATGAAGGAGAGGTGCTGTTCAGACTGGTCTGATTCGCTGACCAGAAAAGGGATCGTTGGTGGGATTCCATGTCCACCATCGACCCAAAATCGACGTTCAAAAAAGGTATTACGAATGGCTATGGAAGAGGCTTATTATATAGATATATTATTGTTATAAATAGCGTTTTCAGGGGTTGGCCGTGGTCATTTCCATGAGATTTTAAGAGTGAACACCAACGAAATTCACTCAGAGGAATCACGAAATGGAAACTCAAATCTCTCTCAAGAATCTGACCCTGTCACCGCTCAACGTCCGGAAAGTTAAAACATCGGCTGAAGAAGATGCGCAGCTCCGCGCTCTGATAGAGTCACAAGGTGTCCTGCAGAATCTCATTGTTATTCCATCACCCGATGCCGAGGGAAGGTATGAGGTTATTGCCGGTGGACGCCGACTCAGCGCCTTGAACCATCTTCTTGCCGAAGGAAAGATCGATGCCGAGTTTCCAGTCCGGTGCGTCGTGAAGACGGAATCTGAAGCCATCGAAGCAAGTCTGGCCGAGAACTATCGCTCGGATATGCATCCCGCTGATCGCTTTGTTGCCTATAAGGCCATGCTGGATGCAGGACGATCCATAGAGGACATTGCGAAACGATTCGGTAAGACTGTCACCGAAGTTAAAAAACTCCTGAAACTTGGGGCCGTCTCGCCTGTAATTCTGGACGCCTTCCGATCACAGGAGATGAACTTTGACATGGTCATGGCCTTTACCGTCACGGACGATCAGAAAGCTCAGGAGTCCGTTTTCGCAGAGGTAAAAGATCAGTATCACCCTTCTCCCCGATTCGTGCGGCAAAAGCTGCTCAACACCGATGTTACGACGGACGACACCACCTTTAAATTTGTCGGGCAGGAAGCTTATGAGGCTGCCGGTGGCACATTGTCCGAGGATTTGTTCGCGGACAGCCAGTACGTCAACGACGTAGACCTCCTGAATCGGCTGGCTGATGAGAAACTCGATAAGCTACAGGAGTCCTTCAAGGCCGAGGGCTGGGGCTTCGTGGAAGCAACTCTGGATGGTGGGTACAGCCACCCACTTCGGTTTGCTCCGTGTATCGACGGCGAAACTATTACTGCACCAGACTCTGTTATTCAGGAGTTTGAAGCGAAGGAACGGGAGCTTGAGGGACTGATGGAGGCGGCCCCGGATCACGAGGACGAAGAAGCCAACGAACGGTTCCGTCAACTGAATGAAGAACTGAATGACCTGAAGGCAACCATAGACGCCTCACGCGAATTCTCCGACGAGCAGAAGCAGTCAACAGGTGTTCTTCTTTCCGTGGACTTCCGAACAGGCGAACTGGTGACAAAGGTTGGCATTGCTTTGCCGAAAAAGCAGCCTGAGAAGGCGCAAAATGAAGATGGCACCACCACTGAGGCTCCCAAACCTACCGAAAGCCATGCGCTTAAAAGCGATCTTGAGGCATACCGGCTCCAGGCACTTGAAGCCGCGATGATGCAGAAAGCAGAAATCTGTCTGGACATGACCATTTTCACAATGGCCAAGGCGGTGCTTGCGGGTTCAACGTGGTACCGGAGACCCCTTGGAATCGATCTGGATGTGAACACCTTCTCTGCCACTAAAGACATTGAAGAAACCTCCGCTGCTGCTGAAATTCGGAAGCATCGTGATGCCTTAGACCTGAGCTGGCTGGCCCAAGAAGGAGACTTGGAACAGTTCAAAGCATTCCAAAAACTTTCCAGAGCGAGCAAATTGAACATCCTCGCCCATTGCAGTGCTCAAACGCTCCGCTGCGCGACCAATGAAGTTGAGCAATACGTGGCTGAACAGATCAAGTTCGACCTGAGTAAGCACTGGCAGCCGACGAAGGCGAATTACTTCAACAGGATCAAGAAAGGCAAGCTCATCGAAATCCTAAAAGACCTGAAGGGCGATGAGTTCGCTTTGTCTCAGGCAGACGCCAAGAAAGGCGATCTGGCGACGATTCTGGATGAATTGGATGAAACGACAGGCTGGCTCCCAGAATCACTCACCAAAGCCGCTTAGGAGGGCAATCACAGTGATAAAAGGGAGCCGGGATCAGGCTCCCTTTTTGTTTCGGGCTTGCCAGTGAAGCATAGTCGTGTATACCTGAAGACTACAGCGGACAAAAGTCATGATTTGCACAACCATAAACTGGCTTTGCAACCGAATGGATCGGCGACTTTTCCACAAATTCTGTGGATAACCTTATTGATAAAATGCGCTGTCGGTCGTCCAACGCAGACCTTACTTGGGCCTGTAACAATCGATCATTTTTTGAGCGGAATTCAGCGTCATGGACAAGACAATCGTTCACAACGGAATAGCACGAAAGTGTAGCCTTGGCGCGGGCGTCGCGCTGCTGTTTCTGGTCAGCCTATATGCCGGAGATGGCGTTTCATTCAAAGAGACTTGGGGATGGATTTGCGGTGGCTTACTGTGCGGATTTGCTGCGATTCACCCGATTTCAAAGGTCTACGAGCGGTCTGCCCAGAAGTACGGCGAATACTGGTGGTTCAAAGTTATGGTGTGGATGATCAGCACAGCTTTTGCCCTCGGTCTGGCAGTAATCTCGATTATCTGGCGGATACTGCGAGGTGACGGGTCAGAGCCATATGACGATCACAGAGCGCCTGGCTCTGTATTCAAAGAACCACTGCACCCTACCGATGCTGTTTACGACCAGTCTCACGATGTTTACTACGGCAACGAGCCTCCTAGATAGCCTCCTAGCATAGATCGCCGTGATGTAGCCGCCCAAAACAAACAGGGCGACCAGTCGGCCGCCCTATCACTCTGGCTCTATGCTTATTTCCTGCCTCGGCTTCCGCCGCCTTGGTTACCGCCTCTGCCTGGTAAAAGGCCTCTGGTGTTCCGCATAGTCCCAGCCATGCCGCCAGCAAAGGCCGAGCTTCCGGCAGCCATACCACCGCCTACACCGCCACCACCCATGCCTCGAAGCATTGAACTTCCTGCCATAGCCATGATGGACAGCCAGATCATTGGCAGAATAAAGATGGAGCTCATGCTGACAATCCGGATCAGAAGGCTGTTGGTCATCTCATCAAACCAGCCTGCATTGGTGGCATAGATCTGTAGGATCCGGTTATCGAACCAGTAAGCTGCTGCCCAGATGGCGTTGATAAATTCCAGGCTGAACCAGGTAACCGCCAATGCGAAAAAGGAGCTGAAGCCATAGCTTCCAAAAATCATTACAAAAGGAGCCGCGATGACCACGATCATCTGGAACATAACCAGCAACATGGGCCCGGCCACTTTGAACATCTGCTGTATAGCGTTGGCCTGCAGAAATTCGTTGGCTGACGTCAGAACGTTGCCCAGCTGAGTCGCGTTATCCCACATCTGGGACCAGAAGCCTTTATTCGTGTCAAAGTTATTACTCATGTCCAGCTGAGTAGCGGCCGACAGATCACTGTGGTTATTTTCAAGAATCAGCTTCAGGATCATGTCTTCTTTGACCTGGTCCGGCTCGGCCTGTTTGCTGAACACGCCAGCACCCCAAGTCTTCCAGTCATCAACAATGTCCCCGACTTCATCGTCAGGAATGTCGTCAAGAATCCTCTCTCGCAACCCATCGCCGCCATTGTTGAACCATCCCGCAGCATTTCTCTCGCCAAGCCAGACTTCTTCGCAATAGGGATAGACACCGGTTTGATGGGCTGCGTCAGAATCTCGCCATGTAGGTTGTCGAGAGAATCCCTTGTTCTCATAGTTCGCAACGTATAGCTCTTTGTCCCGGTAATAGGCATCGGCGTAGCCCAACAGAATGCGACTGCCCATCCAATCGACGTCTTCCCAGGGTTCAACGTTGGTCAAAACCATGGGATTGCCTGTCACCGGATCGACCGGCGGGTTGGCCTTGTACTTGTTCACGGCCGGCTTATAGCATGCTTCGTAGAAGTTCTGGATGTCCTTACGTAGGGTTTCATCCTGGATGGTGATATTGGATATCCTCATCAACATGAACTCGTAGTTGTTCACGCAGGTCATGGATTTGATGGAAGTGTGCGTAATGGCCGTTGAAACGGTTTCGACCAGCGTCCAGGCAACCGGTTTGTGAACCTGCCACGTCTGGAGATCACTCATAGCAGAATCAAAGCCCGTTTGGGTATTGTCTCCGGTCCCTGACGCAGTGCTGGAGGGTGTATTGGTGTTCGAGGCCGTTCCACAATCCTGAACCGTTACCTCATAGCGAACACCAGAAAGCGTCGTGGACATGCTTTTATAGGGAATGACGCACAACATGAGCACCAGGATCATTCCGAGCAGCGTTGTTTCCATGCTCTTGATCGTCTCACTGGCGTTGCCGGCGGAATAGTTTTCTTTGAATGTACTTACGACAGCAACAATGAAGGGAATCAGAGCCACCCCGGTTCCGACGAGGACATCCCAGATGGCTTCGTACATATTCCAGCCAAACATCATTGTGTAAATTTCGAGGTAGGTATTGGCGACCATTCCGGCTATCTCCCTATGCCGAACTGTTGGATAAGGACGATCTCGACAAACGCCAGCAACAGCGCAGTTTTCCACCACTGCGATCGCATGAACTTAAAGTCCGCGGCATGCTTTTCTTCCAGCGCAAGCCACTTTTCGTTCGATTTTCCGCCGCGATCCGGCAAACGGGTGGCGTAGCGGGAAATCGCTGGCCAAGCGGCCACTATGGCGACAAAGAAGGCGACTCTGTACCAGGTCAGTTCGGCTATTAAGTCGAGGGATTTGACCTCCTCTGCCGAAGTATCCGTCAAAGCCGCGACAACCATGCCGATGATCATCAGGGCTGCGATGCCGCCCATAGAAACCATCAGGAACTTCCGGGTTTTTTGCATCACTGAACTCCAAAACTGTTCAGGCCGGACGGTTTGTTGCCTGACGGTAGGTTTGTGTTTTGGTAGATCCGCTCTTCGATGCCCAGCAAATGGCCAATTGTTCTCTCTGCTACCGCCTCACGGGTCTCAATTTCCTGGTCGAGTTGGGCCAACTCAACGTTCAGATGATCAATCGCGTTATCAATAATGGCGATCGCGGTATCCATGTTGGCAACGTTCGGCTCTTTAACGCCCGAACGGAGCATTTGAGTTAGGAAGCGACCCTGCTCAACAAGACGTGTATACGCAATTTCGCTCGACAATTTGCGCAGCATCTCTTCCTGAGCGGTTGGATTACGCTTTCGGATGGCTTTGATGACAAGATCGGTCACACGGACCCCAGGAGGCGCGGAAACCCGATTCAGGTTTTGCCAACTGAGAGCCGTAGTTCCGTCCACCAAGTCTTCGAGGTCATCGTAAAGATCCTGTTCCATGTCACGATGACGATAGGCTAGACCTTTGCCAGGACGGGAAGTGATTTTTTTACAGTTATCGCAGGTTCGGATTTCAGAATCGCCGACCACGGATACTGCCCAATCGGCGGCCTGAATCGGACCGTTCCAGTATTCCCAAAGCGCGTTGCCCTGCCCGTCTGCAACGGACACAGACGCCGAGTCACAGCTGTCGTTGCGATCAAACAGGACGTTGTAGCCCACCATCACAACGTCTCTTAAGGCACGGATTGGCGGCTGTCCGGCTCCACCTTTTTTGCTGTTGCAGACCCATTCTGAGCCCGCATCGCCGTGGTTAGAGCCATCCACGTTCTCTTTTGCTGCCACGGCATCACCACCAGTAGCCCCAATATTCCAGGACCAGTCCGCCACTTTGGCGTTCATCTTGAACTTTTCCCATGGGTAATCGGTGGAATCGCCCATCATCAGATTCGCCATTTCCTGACAGGACGATTCGGCGAACTCAAAGTCCATCTTGCCCTGCAGAATGCCTTGTTGAAGAAGGTCATAGAGTCCAGGATCGGCTTTTTGAATGGCCAACGCCGGCAGGGAGGCAACCGCAGCTGTCGCGCTGTTAATGACGTTGTCCATCATGTTTTTGAAACCGTCCGTGAGTCCGTTCAACTGGTTTTTCACCGTCATTTTTGGATCGAACTCACCACATGCCATGTTCAAATCCCAGCCTGCACCAAAACTCAAAATCGGGATCGAGTGAATTTTGGTCGGCGGTCCAGAAATAAGCCCTCCCCCAATCTGATAGTCCATCAGTGTGTTGAGCCGGGGCGACGTTGTTTCCATCGCATTCGCGCTAGCCGCCAACGATCCCGCAAGCACCACGCCAATCCATTGATTACGATTTTTCATTGCCTTAAATCCTTATAAATCTTTTGATGACGGTCGGTTTGGAACGACTTCAGCCAGAGTGCCAAATCAAAGACGACCCCCGTCGTTGACAGCACTTGTATGCTCGCCAGAAATTCCAGACATAAGAATCGTCGTCGGAACGCTTACTCATTGAGGGTGTGGCGCCATAAGGAAACTTTTGGCATGAGCTTTCATCCTGCGGATACAACATCTGGAAGACACCGGTATCTTTATCGTTCTGATTTAGTGGGCCGGGCGGCCAATATCCGTCTTCACTGGGCTGACCGATGGTGAAATAAAGGTGAGGCTCGTTCGGGCGGGTCACGAAGTGCATGGCGCGAAAAGCGGTAAGAACACCCGATTTAAGACCGTCCGCCTGGGTCAGAAACCCGCTTCTGGGAAATACACCGCCATAACTGTTGTGGCCAGATCCGAGTCTATCCATGCCGACCGCCCATGAAATCGGGTAGAAAAATTCCGGCAGGTGCCAGCGCCAGGCGATGGAGTCCAGGTTTGAGATGAAATAGGGATAGAACGGGAAGGTACGTCCTGCACAGACCATTCCAAATAGGCCCTGAGCCAGCGTGTTATAAGCCACCAGCGCAGGATTCCCGTATGAGTCCACCAATTTGAAATCGAGGTTTACATGGTCATAACGGGTGGCTTCATTGGAGCGGCCGCCTTCTACCTTGTCGACGTTGTGGTTCGTGACCCATCCAATCATGGTTGTCACCCATGAGGAATCGTTCTCAGCCATTGAGATCTGGTTTATGTCCTGGGATTCGGTCCATGGCTCCCCGGCAGCGCGGTCATAAGACTGCACCACCAGGTCCGGTACAAAGTTTTTGACCTTGATGGACGTGTCTACCCAGCAGACAAAGGCGGCACAGGTCATCCAGATGCAAGCACCACGGATTTCCCAGTCCATACAGCTCAGAGCGGCGGACATGGTCTGATCGACGATTTCAAAGGTATCGATGACGCCTTCGTAGGTGTCGTTCAGCTCGCCATGACAGGCGATACATTCCACCTGGCCATCACGTTCTTCCAGGCGGTTCTGGGTGTCCGTAATGGTCGCGTCCCTGACTGCGTCCAAATCGCCCGGGTCGTAGTTCGTCCACTCGCTCGGGTAGGCAAAAGCGTTCCCGGCACTGCCAATCAACACCAGAAACACCAGAGAAAAGAGCGTCCGCATGTCAGTGGTTCTCCCTGCTATAGACGGCCAGAGCCGCCTTTAATGAGCGCTCGCCGTAAACCACTTGGCGGTCGTTGAAAACGATGGCCGGAAGCTTTTCGATGCCAAAGCGCATTGCAGCTTCAATGGCCCGGGCTCCTGCTTGTATTTCCTGATTGATCGCTGGCCAGTGGGCGCTGTTAAGCACCTGGCTGAAAGCGTCCCGATAAGCTTTCTCGACCTTGGAGGGTTGGATCTTCTTCGGGACCAAGGCACGCATCCGTTGATTGAGCTGCTTGGTTGCGCGATTTTTGGAGTCCATGTCGTATACCTCAATCTGCACCCGGTCAGACAAGCGCTCGTCCTGCAGGACAAACTGATCATTGGTTTCAAATATCCGGATGGTCTGTATGGAGTCAGCCGCGAGCGTTGAGGCACTGGCAAGCACCGTAACGACAAAACCCAAGGATTGAAGCAGATGACGATTCATCAGTTGTCCTCCTCCGCAACGGTCGCGCGAAGGGTTTCCATGACTTCTTTGGCAACAACCTGCTGGCCCTGCTCGCTCTGGAGTTTCTCAAGGCGCTCGAGAGTGACCCGGGCTTGAGACATGGGATTATTCGCCGCCGGTACCGGATCGGCCGGTTTCGGAGCGATGCCACGGTAAAAGTCGATCATCTTGCCGACATACTCCGCAGCTTCCACTTCCGTGATGCCGAACTTGCGCATGTATTTGGCACGCTCGGTTTTTTCATCTTTTTCCGTGCCCGCCAAGGACAGGTAAAGCGAGGGTGGGACGTTCCGAAACAGGGCTTCCATGTTTTCGGACAGAACAACGCCCTCGGTGTACTTCTTGGGCTCTTTCCGAGCAGATAGCATGAGCTGTTTTTGCTCAATACTGAGGTTTTTGAAACGCGCAATTTCCTCGATTTCATCCTGAGGCATGACCAGGGCAATCCACCACTCGATCATGTTAAGCATCTTGCGGGCGGAGTTGGGGAAGTCCCCCATGTTCTGAGTCGCCACCCACCACCAGGCACCAAGCTTTCGCCACATCTTCACGACTTTGACCACGAACGGCGCCAGCAATGGATTTGTGGTGATAATGTGCCCTTCGTCTGTCAGCATCACGATCGGACGCTCGTCGTGCTGATGCTTCTCGGCAAGGTTGTTGATCCGCATCATTATTGAGGTGTAGGCGATGGCCAGCTGAGCGTTGTAGCCCTCCCGGGCGAACGTCGCCAGGTCTACGATTGTCACATCGGTATCCGGCCAGCCGTCTCCATCTGTATTGAAGACCTCTCCCTCGAACCCATCACAGAACATCCGTAGGGATTCCCCCATTTCGAAGGCACGGGACTGACGGTGTTCCGGGTAGGCCGGATCTTTGGTGATCATCCGGAATCCTTCCGAGACATCCGAAGTCATGGTGCGGCGGCCTTCTGACCTGGCGAGCTTCGCGCCATTGAGAATCGCATCCCGGATCATCCGCCGGTCTGCACGGGTTAGCTTTTTCGCCTCCTCCTCTTCACCGCCGGTGATCATCAGTGTGGCGACAATTTCCATCTCACCCATAATGTCCCGCTGCTCGTCACCCTCGTCGTCCGAGCCCGAGTCCTCATCCATCATCATGTCGGCCAGAACGTCCATGGCCGCACGGGCGCGAACATCCTTGCGCTCTGCTTCGGTCAGTTCGTTATAGGACTTGGTTATGTCACCGATGCGGATTTTCTCGGGGATGTGTGCGATCAAGTCGTCTTCGCCAACCAATGCAGAATCAGAGACGATTCGCGAGCCAAGCAGATCTTCCTCATCTTTGGACAGCATCTGATCGGCGTCGACGAAAGGCGGCAGCGATACCCCTGCCCCAGGCTTGAGCTGAATCTTATTTACAGACAGGCCCTGAGAGGCGAAATAATCAGCCAGCAGACCAAAGCTGTTACCGGCCTCAACAATGAACAGCCGCGGGCGCTGGAGTGCCATGATCTGGGCTGACATGTTGGTGATGTGTGCCGACTTGCCGGCACCGGTCGGGCCAAGAATGAGGCCATGCGCGTTCTTCTTGCGGTCATTCCCGTTGAACGGGTCGTAGGACACCGGCTCGCCACCGCGATTAAAGGCAGTCTGCCCCGGATTTCCGGTACCGCGATGCCGCCCGAAAAGGGAGGTAAGGTTTGCCAGGTGTTGGGCCCAAACAGGACGGGTCGCCTTGAAATTGGCGTCCATGCTGGGCTCGTAAACCATGGGAAGGTTGTAAATGTACGCATCGAGGCCGAGGGATTCGTCTTCTTCCCGAACCGGCGCGAGCTGATTCGTCAGCAGAATCGTACTGGCCGCGTTGGTTTTTTTGCGCAGGTCTTTCAGGTTTTCGCCACGCAGGTAAACACACATCATCGAGCGATAGATCTTGTGCTTGTTACCCATAAGAGACTTGGCAACTTCGCAGTCTTCGCGCGTCATCGTTGCGTCGACGGACTCACCCTTGGATTTGTCCTGAATCCGGTTGATATGGTTCTGAACTTCGTCCTGAGGCGTGACGATAATGGTCGTTGCGATCATAGTGCCTGGCGGCATCTTATCCATCATGCAGGAAGCTTTGCCGGTTGATAGGCCGTCCGGAGTGGTCGCACTTACTTCGCCGGCGATCTGGCCGATCTTGGGCGTCCGACGAATCTTGTGCACTCGCAAACAACGGTGTGGGAGGCCATCAAACCACCAGGTTTGTGACGGGGCATCAGACTTTGGCAAAGCAAAGAACAGGCTTTCAGCGAAATCATCACCGACCGGCAAACTTTCCTCGTCTGGGTAGGACGCCAGTTCAACGAACTTCTGGCGATCTCCGTCGGTAAGCTCCGGACGCGGATTGAACCACTTCAACAGCCATTCATAAACTTCCTTTCCGCCATTACGAACCAGGCCAATTCCAGCATCTCGGAAAGCAGCATCCAGCTTTTCGATAGTGTCATTGAGCTCTTCTTCCGGCGTCATGCCCGCGTAGGATTTCCACTTCTCGGGCAGTCTCCGGTAGACAGCGAGTTTGATCCGGCGCTGGCCACCACTCCAGGGCGCATCGAGAACTTCTTTATCCTCGAACAGTCCGCCTTCCTTACAGATTCCGCGCAGATGGATTTCCATCGTTCTCAGCCATTCCTGAGTGAACGATGAATCCCGGCAGTAGTGCTTCGGGTAGAGACGCAATTTCTGGATGTAATCTTCCAGGTTGTCGTCATCATAGGTGTACTGCTGGATGATCCAGGGCCCTGCGGTCATTTCCTCGAAGCAGTCCTGAAGGGCGTCCTGAATCATATCCCGTCGATTCTGCAACCAGTTGTAGGAACGACCTTCTGTGGCAATCGGGATGATGTCGAAAACAGCACCTACGCTTTTCCCGTCATCCAACAGCATCGTTTGAGACTCGCTTTGGAATTCATACCAAGGCAGTTTCTCAACGAACGATGAGGGGCGGCGGTAAATGCGCTTTACCGCAGTTTTCGTGAGTGGTTTGCGCTGCCCTTCCCCGTCATTACTGGCAGTCTGGATTTCGACGTTCGGTTCCACCGGTTTCTTCGGTGCCGGCACCAGAATGTCTTTAATTGCCTTGGCTAAGTCCACGGATTACGCCTCCTGTCCTTGCGCTATCTCGGGTGCAGGGCTATCAGCCGTGGCTGGGAAGGCGGCCTTATCACCTTTCCGATCCCACACCCGTCCCTGAATCAAATATGCGGTTTTCGTTCTGCTTGTCTGCGGAAGACCTACTTTCACTGTGTTTGGGTTTACGGCTCTCACCCTTCAGTCTCCGAATCGGTTCCCAAGATCAGAAAGCTCTCCGGGAAGCGCATAATGGTCCTTTTCCCACATTCTGAATTCGGTCAAATAACCCGGAATTGGAACTTCGTCCTGGGTCGCCAGATGCGGACCAACGAACATGTACATTTTCGGGTTCGGCAGCATTCTGAACTTCCTCTGCAACTGGGTTTTCTCGGTGCGAACGTAGTCACTAAGCTCCACATCGCCCTCGATCATTGGGCGGCGAATTAGCGACCGGGTATCAATGAGCTTGCCATCCCCAATTCCGCTCATGTGCTGGCCATAAACGGTTGCCATGTCCCTGTCGGGCTGCGGAATGAAGTTGTCCTTGTTGGCGCAACCTGCCAACGAGAGGCTAATCAAGCTGGTAATCAGAACGGCGCGAGAGGTCTGCATAGTGATTTACCTTTCTTCCTTCAGGGTCATAGTCGATAGCGATTTGCTCAGTCACATGCACAACAATCTCAGTGCCTGGCTCTACATAAATCGCGTCAAAAGAATTGCTCTGGCGCTCGTCCAGCCAGTCCGTGACTTCATCCAGACCGCTGGCAATGGCATCGTTTCGGGCGACAACAGTCGGATCCCCTATCAAGGCCTGGGTCGAACCGCCAAAGGCATTGGTTTGTGTGGCAAATTCGGCGTCAGCTTTCGCCTTTGAGTAGGAACTGGCCGCTGTGAGCCCGATTCGCTGCGCGAGGTAACTGGGTGCGTTTGTGATGCGCTTGCCGGTTACACAGGGGATGCCATACTTGTCAGAGAACCAGGCGATAGGCTCAGCGCCGGAGGCGCCGGGTTCAGGAAAGGTCACCAGAGTTCCGTCCTGGAATGTGAACGTCATGCTCTCGATCTGGCCGCTGACGCAGGATAGAGTCCAGTCGCCCTTGGCAATGCCGGACATTTTGATCCCGTTCAGGCCGGGGATTTTGATTCCGTTCGAGGACAGGTTTTCTGGTCCCACCATGATCTTAAAGGGGTATGGATCAACTACCTGCCCACCCACCGGAATCCGGCCCAGCATCGCAGTCATGGAAATTGAGCCGAGCAGAGTCGCATTGTCCGGAATCGTGTAAGCCTTGATTGACCGTTCTTCCTTACTCTTTTCGGTTGCGTTCCGCGCGATGCCTGCGGCCGGCGCCGGCAATTCATCCGGGTTCAGCGAGAAATCGGGCAAAGAAATTTTCGACGGATCCGTAGGATCGACCGTTGCCTCTAGCGGGTTCGTCCACACCACCTGGTCATAATCCACCGGGGAGCCGGTTTGATCGTATCCCAGGCCCGTCGGGATGCCCGCTGAGTTGATGTCATAGCCATTGGCAGAGGTCTGGCTGCTTTCCTCCTGGCCTTGCAACTCTTCAAGACGCTTCTCCAGGCGAGCAACGAGGCCGCGGGTTAGATCCTGTGTGTGCTCAAGCTCACGCTGCTTTGCTTCGGCGTCACGTTCGGCGTTCTGAAACCGATTTTCGATGCGCCCTT
Organism: Rhodopirellula sp.; assembly: GCA_002690925.1. Taxonomy (GTDB): domain Bacteria; phylum Planctomycetota; class Planctomycetia; order Pirellulales; family Pirellulaceae; genus Rubripirellula. The sequence goes on along the minus strand of NZGD01000275.1, from coordinate 3,759 downwards.
TAAGGTTGCCTTCCATCTTCAGCAACTTGGAGATTTCCTGCTTCAGGCGCTCGTTTTCTTTCTGAAGCTTGACCGAATCTTCGCGAACAGCGCGCGTCTCTTTCGTCAGTGTTCTCATGGTTTCAACCGGCGTATCGACGTCTACCCCGAATTCATCTTTCAGGTAATCGTCAGCCAGCGGATCTACTGAAAGCCCGTTGTCGACAATGGCTGGGCCTGATTCAATGGCGGATAAACCCTCCAGTTCAGAAGCTGGAGCAACCGCACCGGCCTGAGCCTCCTCGGATTTACCACCTTTCATGATCACCACGAACAGGACGGCAACAACGAAAACCGCAAGACCTTTGATCACAATGTTTGCATTCATGTCGTGTCCTCAGTTCTTGGCGTTGATGATGGACTGAGTTTCCTGACGCAAATCCTGGTAATGCGTCCACGGATACAGGGTTTCCTTCAGAGGCCGCTCTGAAATCAGGTAGAGGATGGTGCTGTCTCCCGGAGTGCCGTTTGGCTCCAATGAGTGGTGCTGGAAGGTGGCATGGGAGAACGGGAGGTTCAGATCCAGGTAATCGAGTCCAATAGCACGGTCGGAAATGTTGCGGACGTACATCGCCGCGAGGTAATAGCCGCCACCGCTGTAACCAAGGACTGGCTTGGAAACCGTGGCGTAACGCGCGTCACCTTTGAAAATGCGAACCGCTCCTTTCACGCCAAGCGTGATCTCGGAGATCCCGGCGCGATCCCGGTGAAGTCGAGTCGGACCATAAAGGCGCTGCGCGGCATGGCGTGTCAGATCGATCGGAGTGACTCGCTCCACTGGCTCAGGCATCGCCGCTACAGCTTCCGCCTCCGGAACCTCGTTGTCCGTTTCCAGAACAATGCGAATTTCCTCAAGCTCTTCCGCGTTTTCGGGCGCTTCGGTCGAAATCAGATCGAGCAGAATGACCTGACCGTCGGCCATGCGACGGACCTGGACCCGCTGCTTGTCGAATTCCTCATACGGTTTGAAGTGAACAGCACCTTGGGCCGACTGGACACGGAACAGCTGCTTCATCTGCTGCCCTTTTGTCACTCCAACCTGGACATGTGAACCGAACTGGATCGACCGTTCCTGACCTTTATGTAGTTCGATCGTGACCGGCAGGTTTTGGTAATGAATGATCTCTGTTGCCGTGACCGACCCGGCCATGAAAAAAAAGATTAGGGATTTCAGGATGTACTTACGCATGTCACTCACCCAATTCTGAAGATGTAGTGTTGGTGTTCTGGACGTCGTCGTTCTCGACAATGGCTCCCTCAAGACGACGCGGTTTTTTGTAGAAACCGTCCAAGGCAAGGCCCCAAAGATTGCATTCGGGGTCAACATCCCAGCGAACCAAGCGGATTGGGTAACGGACAAAGATGTCTTTCACGATTTCTGACCGGAAGGTTTCCTTTACGTTGACGTCGTAGAAGGCCACCCAACTGTCTTTGGATTCGGTGTACACACGCTTGGGCGTGTATGGGCGATCAGGCATTTCCTGCAGTGCCCGGGTGCGGGTCAATTCATGATCGAGCCGACGTTGCTCATAATCGCGCTCGAGTTCACCTTTAAACCGGGGGGTGATGTAGCAGCTCAGTCGTTCAATCTGCTGCTTGTAATCGTCCTTGCCATCGACAGGCCAGTTATTCATCTGCTGCCAGATGTAATAGCCGAATGCGTAGACGTTGAACGGATGCCGCTCGTTGATGCCACGAGTGGAGCCAGAGCGCAGGTCAGGCGGAATATCAATCTTGATCCGCTCCGGGGCTTCTTTCCATCCGAGGATGCTGTAAATCAGGGCGATCGCGAGAATCCCGACAAAAATTCGCAGTGTCAGAATGTGAGCATCCCGTCCGTCGAGAGCCTTTTTTAAACGCGCCACTCTCAGTCCTCCGTTTTGGTTTTAACTTTCACTACCGTTCTCTCGCGGCGTATGTCCCAGGCCTGAGAGGTCTCGATGTAGTCGAAATTGATAAAGCTGAATTTTTGCTGTGCGATCTTTTTGAGATAGACGATGTGCAAACCATCTGGCCGGCGGCGCTTCAGCCCTGTGAGGTATCTGCCAACCAGCAAAAGCGAGACGATGGCCATACCAACACCGATACCGACTCCGAAAAGTCCCCATCCGAATGGCAAGAGAAGCAGAACGGAAACGGGGATCCAGAAGACCAGGCCTGCGATTATCAGCACGACCACTTCCGTGTCCGTCAGGCCCCGGAAAACGACCGGCTCTTCAATGAGCCGGTCTGGGATGAAGTCGATTTCTCGACCCTTCATACCGATCTTTTCCATTAGAAAATCACGGTAGCCGCTTGCGTCAGGAGGTAGACCACGAAGACAAGCAACAAAACGCCCATGCCACCGTGCATACCCATGTCGCCCCAGGTCTTCTTGCCTTCGCCAATCTCGTTGTAAGTCGCAATCATGTTCTTGGCGACAGCCAGAAACGCGATGGTGCCGAGGATCAGACCGAGGACGATGGCGATATCAAAGGCGTAACCTTTAAGCAGACCGATATAGTCGCCCTGGGCCGGTGCGTTGGTCGGGTTAGCGGTGGCTGGCAGAGCTGCCTGAACCTGAGTGCCGAATGACAGGAACGCCATTGCCGCAGCTGCTTTCATTGCCGTGTACTTCTGCATTGCTTGTTTCATTCTGGATTTCTCCTAGTTTTTGGGATGGTGCTTTTTGGGTACTGCTAGGGTTACTGCGCTGGTCAGTTGATGATTAGAAAGAGCATCACGAGGAGAACGAAGACCGCCCGCGCCCAAATGAAGATCATTTGTCCGGACTTAATCTCCTCGTTCGCCCAGTTTTCGTAGGCCTGCATGCAGGTCCAGGCGATGAACGTAATCACTGCGACAACGGCAATCATTTGGGCCAAGGTCAGAAGGTTCGCTGCTGTCATCCAGCAAGAGGCGGCACCATTGCAACCAGAGCCATCCTGAAACCATTGATGCTGATCAGGACTCATTGCTTGTGCTCGGTGTAGTTGACGCTGAGAGCGTCGATGGTTGACGGAACCACTGGCTCCATGGGTACTGTCAGGTGATGCGTAATGCCGTGCTGGATCTTTCGCAGGTCACTCAACAGAATCTCGTAGTCAAACTGCGTCCGGTCAGAAGCATTGCTTCGGGCGCGAGCGTTCAGAACCAGCGCCTCCAGAGCCGCCAACTCGGACTGGATGTTTGAGAGCGCTTCACGCTCCGCCCAGACGTCCGCAGCTGCATTTGTGCTGGTCACAATCAGGCTGGAAAAAAGAATCGTTTTGAAAACTCTCATCGTGATCTCTTATCTGGTGAGTTCTGATGAGAGCGATTTAATCAGGCACACTTGTGAAAAGGCTGATCAAAAGGTCACAAGTTGGTGACCTTTTAAAAGGGGAGGAAACGTGTGTGGACGTTGATCGGAATTGCGCCCATCGATGGGCTAATTGTGCGTATTAAGTGGATCGTCAAAGGTAAGAAACGCTCGATATGAGCCGGACTTGCGAGCACCCAGCCGGAGTTTCGAGAAAAACCCCTCGTAATGAGGGGCGCGGCTTGCAGAGGTTCAAACAATACTCAGAGGTACTTTTTGAATTTCGAGCTCATCACCATTAAACACAGTCCAAACAGGACAGCGAATGGTGTGATCATATAGTTCGGATGGATGGAACTGGGAAGAGCCTGTAAATAAATCTGTGTAACTGCCCACCCCATTACAGGTGGCCGTCCAGGCGGTCACCGAATTCGATAATA
>NZGD01000274.1 GCA_002690925.1 Rhodopirellula sp. | reverse complement strand
GCAGCATTCGATACAGCAGCATTCGATACAGCGGCACAACCGACTGTACTGCTGCCTCACCATACGCTCCCCCACAAAAGCACTGACTCAAGCCAGCGCCCGACGCAACAAGTTGTGCGTCATCGCCTGAACTCGACTATCCGGTCCATGCGGTCGGGACCAATGCGACCACGGCAACATATGCCCGGGCGGACTAGCCAAGCCTTGGCACCACCAAATGGTCGAAGCATTGAAAACAAAGTTCCCCGCTGGACCTGGATAAATGGTCGAGGCCCATTGCTGTGGATTTCGCCCTCCCTGCAACGCCGTTCCTGCAGCAACGACCTGCAAACCCTTGAGATCATCAGGCGGATCGCCGTGGTATTCCCAACCAATCAATCCGGGGATCGTATCTCCCACCTTCAGCCCGGTTCCTTCATAAAGCCAATGGTCTGGCAAAGTACAGACCCAATCACCACCACCATTCACTGGATCAACGTTACGAGCTCCCATCAAGTAGCCTTCATCAGGCCCACGGTGAGGAAATGGCCCATGCTGCTGTTCTCTCAGTTCAGCCCACTTGTAGTCACCGCCGTAGGGACCACCTCGAAACAGAATACGATTCTGCTGACCACCAGCACTGGCCCGGAACGGACTCACCCAGCAGACAGAATTCCCCGAGAAAAATAACAGGCTGACCCCTTGATCACGCATGGTGGTCACACTGTGATACTGACGCAAATCCCAGTATTCATCATGCCCAACGCTCAAGAACGCCTTACATTTCAAACCACGCTCCGGGGTCAGCATATCGCTGTTACTACAGTAAGTGACATCATACCCATGCTTTTCAAGCCAATAGGCCATTGGATATTCAAAACACAGCCACTCACCCGATCCGATCGTCTGTGGATTATCAAAGATCTGCGGATACTTGCCGTAAGGACGATCAAAACTGACGTCAGCCCAAGGCCCCTGATTTCCTTTGGGATGTGTGTAAACAGAATCACGCAATGGCCACTCGTTGTAGGCCTGCCAAGTATTATCACTACACTGAACCAGCACATCAGCTGGACGATCATCTTTCACAATGAATACAACGTAGCTTTGCCAATAACCAAATCCTGTTTCATCGGAATCGGTGGTCAGCCGTCCCACATAAACACCACTGATCCAATCCCCCGGAATTTTCAGTTCGACAGCAGGGCTCCAATTGCACTCTCGAAGCTGTTTCTCGGCTTTCGCAGGCGTTTCGAATTGCTGTCCCTGCACCGCATCAATCGTCTTCAGTAAGCGAGCGCCACGCCCTCCGTAATAACCGGTCCGGAAAATTTCCAACTTGAAAGATTTCGCCGCCGCGACAGAGACACATATGCCCAAGGTCTCTCCCACGCTGACACTTTGACGAGTACAGAATCCCTCAATCGCAGGACAACGCACACCATCAGCGGGTTCGGTACGAACCCGTGTCAACTGCCAATCCGTTGCACCGGGCAGAGCATTCTCACGTGTGATCAGATTAACATTTTCAACGTCCGTATCTGCATGGGTTTCCCCAAGCGGAACTTGCGTGGCACCAACCTGACCTGATTCAACGATTCCGGATACCAATCCAGTGGTTGCCCCCACCCCAGCAACGCCAGCTTTCCGCAACAAATCGCGTCTGGTCGAGTAACCTTTCTTACGCGTCATCGTGATATCCCGCCAAACTTGAGTTATGAAATACCAACACTTGAGTTATCAGTCGTGGGCACTCACTTCAATGACTGCAGGTACTTTACGATATCCACCAACTCATCTTCCGTGAGCGTCTGTTCGAGCCCAGCGGGCATGATTGAGATGCTCCCAGGAACAATTCTCTCGATATCGCTTTGCAGGATACGCATCAACTTCCCGCTCGCCTGCTGCAACTGAATTGCTTCGCTGGATTCCGAAACAAGGACACCAGAGAAGGCCCGACCACTGACCGTCAAAACCTGATATGTCGAATAATCACGAACGATACTTGCCGACGGAAATACGATTGATTCCAGCAAGTCAGTTGCCGACCGATTAGCGCCAATTGTCGTCAAATCAGGACCCACAGCCTGCCCCAGTTCTCCAACACGATGACAACTGCTGCACTTTGCTTGCTCGGATGCAAATAACCTTCGGCCACGCCTTGCATTGCCTGCAGTCAGACGAGTGCGAAGCTTTTCAAGCTGGCCAAGTTTTTCCTGATGGTGCTTTTTCAAATCATCCAGAATCCTGTTACCCCTTGATATCGATTCACGCGGGAAACGCTTGATCACATCTGACAGCTCATGTTCAGGAAGAGACAGCAAAGCCGCCGCATCGGTAACCCCCGCAAGGAATTGATCCGCGACCGACTGCGGAAGCTGCTGCTGAAATGGGCGAATCAAATCTCGCAGTTGCCCGGGAGAAGCATTCGCCAGCAGAGGTGTCACCATTTTCAACTGATCTGAGCTCAGACGGGCATTACCGATGATCTGCGCCGCTCGATCAGATTCCGTGGGGGAGGTGGAATCACGATACAACCGAATCAACTGCGTGAGCGTTTCATTTTGAACCGCACCTGCATGGAGAGATGCCAGTGCATCCATTCGCAGATCAGCTGAACGTGTTTGATCCTCTGACACGTCCCGTAAACCCTTCAGCCAATCCGCCTCCGGCCACCTGCCCGCCACCGCGATCGCCGCTCTCGCTACATCAAAATGCCCGGCCAGCATCGATTCAGCAACAGGCTTGATCCATGCCTCACGCGGCTGTTTCCAATCTCCCTCAGCAATTGCTTTGAGAACGAGGATCTGGTTCGCCTGATCGTTACCCCGAAGTATCGTTGTGGCTAGATTTGCCACGGCATCCTGCTCTAACAATTGGGAAAACAAATGCTGCAGACCAGTGTTTTGGTCGGTTGCCACTGCAATCTTTGCCTGCAACTGGCTAGCAAGATCGTCACCCCATTCGGGATGTGGCCGGGCAGTTTGCAACGCGATGCGTTGCGAGATGGCATCGTCAGAACCAAACATCAGTTCCAAAGTCTCACCTTTGGTCATTTCCACGCCGTCAATCTGCGAAATCACCATGAGCAAGCTTTGCCGCTGTGATACTCCTAAGACAGGCCTCCCACCAACACCTCTCAGCACATTCCTAATTGCATCTGCATCGCCGATTTCAATCAGTGCATAAACGATGGCATGCTGTTCACTCCGATCGATATGTAATCGGGTGAGGGACTGGACCAAAGGCTCTACAGCGGCAGGATCTCTCCTCAACCCCAAGGTCGTCTGAGCCTGGCGACGAACATGTGGGTTCGAATCCTGCAGCAAAAAAAACAAATCGGAAACATCTACAGGGCATTCACTGAATCCCAAACTACGGCAAGCTAACTGCCTCAACTCGGGTACTGAATCCTCAACGGCAGGCATGAGTGCAGAGACTGCAACCTTGGTGAGCTCTGAATCCTGAGCAAGACGCCCCAACACAAGGATCGCATGACGTCGCACAAGAGGGTCAGCATGTTTGATTGCGGAGCTCACAGCCGCCATCATTTCGACACCTCGCGCAACTGCCTCATGGACTGCATTTTCGCGCACAGCATGCCGATCATCCGCGAACAGTCTTAGCAATTCGCTTGGACTGCAGGTGTCCCAAGCAACCAACAGTCCCCGAGGATCTGCGTGCCCAGCCTTGCCCTCACGGCGAATCCGATAAATCCCCCCAAGGAGTTCAGGCTTTGCGAACTGCGAGGTAGGACAACCTCGATAAAACCAACCCCCGGTATCAACCACCAACAAACTGCCATCAGCATCTTCCAACACATCCGTCGGATGGAATTCACGACTTACAGAACTGAGGAATTCATGCTGCGTAAATTCATAAGTGGAGCCAATCGCTTGCATCTTCAATCGCACAACTTTGCCGCTGTTAAAAAAAGTCACAAACAAGTTGTCTTTCCAACGCGTGCCAAACAGACCGCTGCGATAGCGTGTCATCCCCGAGACTGCGACATGCCCAAATCGATGCGCCGGGGTCAACAGAGGTCCACTGACTTTCAGTTCATCAAGCACACGCTCTCGGTGAGGGTACGCACCGCCATGCAACCAGTGCACCAAGCAATCAACTCTCGGTCGCGTGTACAAGATATTCACTGTCCCCAGCATATCACCGGCATCCGTGAAATCGATCTCCACTGGATTATCCATGCCTCCCCCGCAGTGAATCCGCTTATCCGATCCGTCAGGTCGACATGAGAAAAGATAAGAACCCTCGCGTTGGCTTGTCACGTTTCCACGTTGGTCTTTGAACTCATGCCCGTGATAGCCATCCGTCCAGTACAGTCTGCCATCTGGCCCAAAAAAACAGCCATGAATACTGGCAGCATTCCCGTTGTAGCCAAACCCACTGACAATTGCTTCCCTGCGGTCTGCAACCCCATCGTTATCAACATCAGTCAGACGCCAAATATTCGGGGGCGAAGCGACATACAATGAGCCATCGTGCCAAACTCCGCCCATCGGGAAAGTCATTTTATCGGCAAAGACTCGATAGGAATCAAAGCGTCCATCGCCATCTTCATCCACTAACTGCCGAATTGAATTTGGAAGATGCTTTTCCAAATCCTGATTGCTCATATTCACCCCTGAATTGTTGCAAACATAAAGTCTCCCCCGATCATCAAACGCCGCCATCGTTGGATGCGTAACCAGCGGTGGACCGGCTGCTAATTCAACAGTGAACCCTTCAGGGACGTCGATGGGAGCTGGAAAAAAACCTTCCTGCAACACATCAACCTTGCCGGACTTTGATGTTGCGGGCTCTTCGGCCCGTGAGACTTCCCTTCCAAAAAGACACAAGCAGACAAGACACCACAGCAGAGCACTGGCTAGAGAAGATGCGTAGTGATGATGAAAAGGAACAGAGTGCGACATGACAATTATGGCAGCCAGAGTTCAGAAAAAAACGCACATCGGGCGATGAGTTCACAGCCCCGTGTGACTGGAAACTTACACGTACAGAAACGCATACGCAACAAAAACAGGATGCGACGCTGTTTATCAACGGAAGCAAAGTACCATGTTCATGCTGGCCCGTTCTTCATTCGAAGAGCAACCGCCCCGTGAGGTTATCAAGAACCGTCACTTACCGTCCAACATTCCACCACCACTTGTGGATCAACTTTGGCAGATCGTTTGCTGGCCGGTTCATGGAAGACAGCGAAGGATAATCGTCAATTTTTGACACCAAGGTCTGCTTTGCATCAACCGAGACACCACCACTAGCCAGCAAGATGTGGTGGGTCCTCCGGCCTTTTCGCATGGAATTCATGACAGCGATCGACATTACCTGTCGAGGATTAGTCATTTGATACATGGACGAAGGACTGCTGCTGATCAACGATTCCAAAAGAGCCTGCTGTCGCGATGAACCAGCAAAACGATGCATTAACTCCGCAACGGAAGCTGTTCGATAAATCGATTCCAAAGCACCATACACTGGGTAGGCACCTCGAATAGCATGCCAGTTTCGATTGAAGTCTTGAACAAACTCCTCGGACCGCGGATCGCGTGTAACATTTCCGCGGCGGCCACTTGCCATCGCATGCTCGTTCTGACCACTCAGACGAACTGGTGTTCCTGCAAGTTCAAAAACCGTCCGCTCAGCATCAGCCCGCACTGGTCTTGGCGACGATGTAAACCAAAGCCTCAAAAGCAGATCGTTGGGAACACCTGCGTCAAGATTCGCCTCAACCACATCAAAGTAATTACGTGCTCCCTCGGGCATTGGCTCTAATCCCAAGGCGAGTTGTTTCATGTGACGATCAGCTTCAACCATCAAACAACCCATCGGAGTATCACCGGCAGTTCCGAACACCTCGACTCGCTGCATTCCCAATGCCGACACCATCGCAGCATCGGCTTTTCCAATTGGCAACTTATCAGACTGGACCGCCGCTGCAACTTTAGCCGCGTTTTGCAAACCCTCGGTGGTTGGATCGATGGTGCATCCGAAAGGCTGGTTTCCCATCGCGGAAGCAATGCACGCAATAAAGAAGTCAAAACGCAAGGTGGTTAATCCAGATGCACGGTCGACGTGCCAACCGCGACGCGTTTCAATGCCGCCGACAGGACCAGCTAATACAATGTCGTTCTCATCAATGAACAGATATTGAATGCGGGACAGACCGGCCATTTGCATCATGCTCTCACCCGGCATGGCTCCTCGCATGCGTTTTGCAGTCCATGCATCGAGCAAACGCCGCAGGGAAACGCATCGCATCCTTGCTGGCTGACGCCAAGCAAGCTCCGAATCCTGATCAACTGATCCATCACCGAGAAGCGTTTTCAATTCCGCCAGCCCGTCATCCACGGGCAAGCTTTCACATTCCAACACAGTTCCTGCAGGGTCAACATAAACCCCCTGAGGATAGGGTGACATGCTGCTAGGACCACCCAATGCCTCCCATGTGTCAGGAACAATCGTGGTCTGAATCAGATCCATCAACGATTGAAAATCAGCAAAGCTGCCCCCGCCGGCTCCCCCCCCGGCACCCGCGATTGCGTCATCGCGACGAAAAGATGACTCGATGCCGCGGATCGTACCATTGGCCGCAGTGGTTTCCCCTGCGTTACCCTGTGCACCCGCTACCTGGGCAAGCACAAAGTCTCTTTGATTCACTGGCAACTGAAGCCCTCGTCCGATGGCAGATGAAAACTCACCTGCTGCCAGATAACCTCCAACATCGGGGTTACCAGCCTCCTGAGACTGCGATTCCGAACCTACCAAAAAGGCGGAAACGACCACCATAAGCGGAACAATACATCGAGCGAATACGCCATGGTTGCTGATGAGTAACGAGTGCAACATGAGGATTCCTGTGTCCCGAGTCTTAAAACTGCGTTAAGAAATGTGAGCGAATTTGAGCGATCCAAACCAAGTGCGGTCGTCAACCGAGTCACAGTCCAAGCTCGCGTCCCTTTCCAGTTTAGCAGGAGAACCGCCGCCTGACGCACACGTGGTTGAACAACCTTGCATCACCGCTGAGCCCATGGCCCATAGCGACAAGCCATGAACGCAGGCCCCAAACAGCCCAATCCTCCTCGAATGCTCACGATCCGAGTGACACTTGCTCTCCGGGGCAAAAGCTCCCAGCTCTCTTAGCCCACTCATGCTAAGCCCACTTATTTCAAGTCCAACTTTACCTGTGAAATCTTTGCAGTAAAACGGAGTGCAAATTACGGTCCACTCGCATCATCAATGCGCAAGCCACGAATCGCTGCAGAATGCTACACCAACCCTGTTTGATTAAGCTACACACCGCTCGTTGATAGTTGGCTGGATGATGCGTCCGGCCGGTTACTAAATGCGACCAACCTCAAACGAAACCGATCCACTGGCAGGGACAAGGTTGCCCTTCGCACCTTACTTCTACGCGAACCACCGTACGTCAGCCCGGAGTATTCATCACTCGGAATCAGGAATTGCACGCCATCGGCCATCGATCAGACGCTGCTGAGGCTGAAACCGAGCCTTGTAATTTAAGTGCCTGTTTTCAGACACATACATGCCAAGATAAAGATATTTGCGTCCAGTTTCGATGGCGTACTCGATCTGTCGCAGCAGTGCGTAAGTTCCGAGACTGTATTTCATGGCGTGCGGATCAAAGTGTGTATAGACGGCAGAAAAACTCATCAAACCAGTATCGACGATCGAAACGGCCACAAGCTCGTCTTTCAACCAGACTGCAAGCTCCTGTGTATCACAGCAGCTATCGGCAAGGAACGTTCGATAGCCCTCGATATCGAGTTCACCAGCTCCTTGGCTTAAACCTCGCTTTTTTCGGTGCAAATTAAACAGCCAAACGCGTTTGGCATCGACGCGTGGCTTGCCCCATTGGCACGTCAGTTCACGATTCCCGCGTTTCAATACTCGCCGCATGGATGCCGTATACCGGAACCGCTCCACTTCGATCCGAGTGGGCTTACATTCATTGCAAGCAGGGCAGGCTGTGTTGTAAACAAAGTCTCCACTTCGCCGATATCCCATGGCCAACAATTGATCCGTGATACTCGGATCGACTGGACCTACCGGGAGTCGTAACGGCATCCTGGCAGTCACGCCAGCCAAGTACGGGCATGGCTGCAACTGGTCTTGGACCAGCAGTAGCCGGCACGCACCATCGGCGAGACGAAGGGCCTTTTCAGGATCATGATGACTCATCAGCACCGTCCTCGCCGCCTAAACCAATCGTTTGATTTTCAGCCATTTCACCCAGCTAGTACCAAAGACTCGCAATCCCCAACACTGACCAGTTGCTGGCTGGCGAATCAAATACGGCAGATCACAGGAGCTCGGTGGCTCTTTGTTGCAGGGTACCAAAATGATGAGCTGAGGACGGCAACAAGATGCAGAACATTCGAATTTCTTGCACAGCCACTTGGCTACCCACTCATGTCGCAGCACTATTCCAATGGCCCTGGTCACCATGAAAAAACTGCGAAACGAATCAGTTCGTTCCGCAGTTCATGGAAATCGTTTAAGCTTGAAACCAAGGGTGTGTCAGGAGATCAATCCCACCACCACTGGCCATCAGCAAGCTTGGAAGGACCGGCGGATTGCTTGACGCGGTTGTTCTCGCCATCGGAATCTACCTTCACCCGGCTGCTGGTGAGTGCCAACTTGGGCTGCATGTTGACGCCACCACCGAGGGGTGTCATCAAGGTGTTTCCCTTCCAGATTGCGTTGACAGCCGTTTCAACCTGTGACGGAGCCACGTAAGTCTCAACGTTGACTTTTGACTCGTCCATCAGAACTGGCATGCCCCAGCCCGCTTGTCCGTAAAAATCTTGCTGCTGGATGTAAGCCGCAGCAATGGCGACGTCAATCAGTTGTCGCAATTCGGCATAGATGCGAACCTTCTCGGCGATCTGAGGGAACTTGTCGGTGAAATCCTGGCAAAATGCTTGACTCGCCCTGTTCACTCGCCCCGACGCAACTCGCTGTCCTCCATTGGCGACCCGCTCATTGGCACCAACAAGCTGAACGCCTCTTTCTTTGATCTTCATCGCGAAGCCGTCCTGACTGACGGCGATGCCGTCGTAATTCGGCTGAAAATACCAACGCTCCATTGCGTTCGCGGCAACCGCACTTGGCTTAGCTCGCTCAACGTAGCTCATGACACGCACAGGAAGTCGCTCCAAACCAATACCGATTAACTTCATGCGGTAGTCAGCTTCTACCAAAACCCGAGCGAAGTGCGTTGAAGTTGGGATCCCCTTGAATGTGACTTTCTGCAAACCAAGGTTCTGCTTCAGCCCACTGGCCAACCGACGAGCATCCGAAGGCTGAACGCGACCGCGAACGGACGCGAGAAATTGATTCATTCGCTGCAAGCCTTCTGCCGTCGGGTCAATCGAAACGCTGATGACGGAAGTCCCGCGGTTTCCCGGGGCATAGGCCCGCAGTGCGGTGACTAGATCTTCCAGCAAGACCACAGGGCGGCCTGTTTCCATTCCAACCAAACGGTTCGTTGGATCGGCGAAGAACCCTTCAGCAGGCCCAGCCACCACGACGTCGTTCGTCTCGGGATAGAAGAATACATATTCGATTGAAGTCAGACCTGCCAGCGCCTGCATTTCCTCATTAATTGCCTCACCCTTCGCGAGCCGTGCCGCGATCGCATCCTCGAGGCGGTTGAGCGAAACCTTCCGCAGGTCAGCGGACTGCATCACATCGGCATCGCCTTTCCTTGTCCTCGCAGCGGCTAGCCTCTGCTTTGCCAATCGTGGATCGAACTGACGAACCTTCAAAACGCCTGCGGCATCAACATCGATGCCAGCAACCGGCTGGGAAAAGGTCGGACCATCATTATTTCCACCGCCACCGCCACCGCCACCGCCGCCGCCTTGGGCGAACAAGCTTGGGAGCGTGATCATGGAACCTGTCAGAAGCGTTAATAACGCGAAACAACGTTTTAAATTGGTCATCAATGGGCCGTGCTTGGCTTGAACGGTGAAGATGAGTGCCCGCGCAGCGTCTACGCAGAACTACTCTGACGATAATCAGAGCCACTCGGTCTATCAACAAACTCATGGTTAGCGAAGCGATCAGAATGTCAAAAAAATCTATTTGTTCTGGTCGTGTCACTTATATTGGAGGCCCGTAGCTCCCAACGCGAGGCAAAATCCTTCCAGATCGCTGGAATTCCTACTTCAGTCACGTTTTAGCATCGAGAATCCGACTGATTAGCAGTGCAATCAGCGTGCCGACAACCACCAAACAAACGCTTGCTTTGCCGGAATGGCACCGAAACGTTCGAAAACGAGAGAGTCAACGTGGAAAGGTAGCCCATAGTCCCGAACGGGCAAGCAACTCTCTGACGATTAATCGCGCTTGAACCACAAAGGAACACCGCAAACCCGTCCCCCTCCGCCCATCCATGGCATTCGGAATATCCGCGAAAACACGAACAGGACAGGTCTTGATGGGGCAAACTCGCCCTCACAGCAGTGCCGAGCGGCATATTTCAGTCACAAATTGGGCAATTCAACGCGACGCGTGCAACGCTTCGAGCAGGCAAGGCCTTTTCGTTTTTTCAGCAGAGCCTAGAATCGGGGGTTCTTCCCCGAATACCTAGAAACGCTTGGAATAACGATGAGTGGCGACTGTGATTTTGGTCTGATTGGTTTGGCTGTGATGGGCGAGAACCTCGCACTGAACGTGGAAAGCCGCGGCTACAAGGTCGCCGTGTACAACCGAACCACAGAAAAAGTGGACGATCTTATCAACGGTAGGGCTGCCGGAAAAAACTTTGTCGGCACACACTCGATCGAAGAGTTCGTCAAGTCAGTAAAGCGTCCCAGAAAGCTAATGCTGCTAGTCAAAGCGGGCCCTGCCGTCGACGCGATCATCGAGTCACTGATCCCTCTTTGTGAGCCGGGCGACATTATCATCGATGGTGGAAACACTCATTACGCGGACACCGAGCGACGAACCAAACGCGTCGAAGAAGCAGGCCTGCAATTCATCGGTTGTGGAGTTTCAGGGGGTGAAGAAGGAGCCCTCAAGGGACCAAGTCTCATGCCCGGAGGCTCGAAGGAAGCTTGGCCTGAGGTCAAAGAGATGTTTCAGGCGATCGCCGCCAAGGTAGGGTCAAACGACGATATTCCATGCTGCGAATGGGTAGGTCCCCGAGGTGCCGGTCACTATGTCAAGATGGTCCACAATGGCATTGAATACGGTGATATGCAGCTGATTTGCGAAGCTTATCAGTTGCTTCACGAACTCGGTGGGCTCAATAACGACGAGCTATATGATGTCTTTGAGGAATGGAACCAAGGCGATCTACAGAGTTATCTGATCGAGATTTCCCGCGACATTTTCAGTGTTAAGGACGACCAAGACACCGATGGCTTCCTCGTCGACAAAATTTTGGACATTGCCGGTGCCAAAGGGACTGGAAAGTGGATGAGCCAGCTTGCACTCGACTTAGGTGTTCCCAGCACTTTGGTGACCACTGCCGTCTTCGCTCGCGGCCTGTCGGCCCAAAAGGAGGCTCGCGTCCGAGCCAGCGAAAAGCTCAAAGGTCCGGCAGAAACAGCTAATCCAGACATGACAGCTGTTGCCCGGAACCTCGTCGGTGACCGCGAAGCATTCATCGAAGCTGTTCGACAAGCCCTTTATGCCTCCAAAATCGTCAGTTATGCACAGGGCTTCGTTCAACTCCAAGCCGCATCCGCTGAGCACGATTGGGAGCTCGACTATGGAAATGCAGCACTGCTCTGGCGAGGAGGTTGCATCATCCGTGCTCAATTTCTCGATCGGATCAAAGAAGCATTCGAAACTGACCCACACTTGGAAAACCTCCTCCTTGCGCCGTTTTTCGAAGAGGCCGTTGAGAATGCCCAAGAGTCATGGCGTGCTGTTGTTGCCGCCGCTTCCCTGCTTGGAATCCCCGTCCCGGCGTTCAGCACCGCGCTGTGTTATTACGATGGCTACCGACTCGCTCGCCTACCGGCCAACCTGCTTCAGGCTCAACGTGATTACTTCGGGGCTCATACTTACCGTCGGGTCGACAAAGAAGGCTCGTTCCACAGCGAGTGGCTCCAGCTTCGCAAAGAACCATCAGATAGCTGATCAAGAAAGCGTCTGCTGCTGCCTTGGCGTGGCTCACCACGGCAGCGTGAAATCGTGCTGGTCAAAAGAGAAAAATATCCGACAACTACGTGTCGGATCTCCGAAGCACGCGCCAGCGCTACTGGAAAAGATGACGGAGACCTGCTCACCTTGAGCAGCTTGTCGCCAACGAATGTGCTGTGGCACTCTTCACGGCCTTCGTAAGGCCGAACATAGCGTGCATACGACCTGAACTGCCAGGCAATGCTCAGGCCCAACGCGGCTGAACCTAAGCTCTGCCGATAACCCAGGTGGTGGGAACACAGG
>NZGD01000273.1 GCA_002690925.1 Rhodopirellula sp. | reverse complement strand
TGTGGCAAAACAACTTCTTTTTGACGATCATGCACGATCGCGAATGATGATGGGTGTCGACAAGTTGGCTGACGCCGTCGCTGTGACGATGGGCCCAACTGGTCGAAACGTAATCATCGACAAATCTTTTGGTGGACCGACCGTAACGAAAGACGGTGTAACGGTGGCCAAGGAGATCGAGTTGGAAGACCGATTCGAGAACATGGGCGCGAAACTGGTCATCGAGGTCGCTCAGAAAACCAGTGACTTAGCTGGTGATGGGACGACCACTGCAACGGTACTTGCGCGGGCGATCTTCAAAGAAGGCCTGCGTAACATTGTTGCAGGCAGTAACCCAACCGCCATTCGTCGCGGCATCGACAAAGCAGTCGCTGCTGCCACCGAACAGCTCTTTGAAATGGGCCGTCCTGTCAAGAATAAGCAGGAAGTTGCAAATGTCGGTTCGATCTCGGCAAACAATGACGAGGTGATTGGTTCACTGCTTGCTGACGCTCTCGAGCGTGTTGGAAAAGACGGTGTGATTACCGTTGAGGAAGGCAAGAGTCGTGATACGGAAGTCAACTATGTTGACGGAATGCAGTTCGACAAGGGCTACATTTCGCCGTATTTCATCACCGACCCCGGAACGATGGAAGCAGATCTCGAAAATGCTCTTGTTCTGTTGTACGAGAAAAAGATCAGTAACATTCGTGATCTTGTTCCGTTGCTTGAAAAGTCAGCTCAAACTGGACAACCGCTGCTCATCATTGCTGAAGACGTTGATGCTGAGGCACTGACTCTGTTGGTGGTCAATAAGTTGCGTGGGACCCTGAATGTTTGTGCTGTGAAAGCACCTGGCTTCGGTGATCGTCGCAAGGCAATGCTGGGTGATATTGCAACGTTGATTGGTGGAACGCTGATCAGCGAAGATCTCGGTATCCAACTTGAGAACGTCACTCTCGAGCAACTGGGTCGGGCCAAGAAAGTCACCGTAGACAAAGGTAATACGACTATCGTCGAAGGCAGCGGCAAGCGTGCTGACATCGACAAACGAGTTGCTCAGATTCGTGCTCAGATCGAGCAGACTGACAGCGACTATGACAAAGAGAAGTTCCAAGAGCGTCTGGCTAAGTTGGCTGGTGGCGTGGCAGTGATCAGTGTTGGTGCTGAGACTGAAGCTGAGATGAAGCAGACCAAGGCTCGCCTGGAAGATGCTCTGCACGCGACGCGTGCTGCTGTGGAAGAAGGGATCCTGCCAGGTGGTGGTGTTGCTTTGGTTCGCTGTCGCGAAGCTGTCGAGGCAGTCAAGTCCAGCCCTGTCAAAGATGCCGACGGAAAGACAATCGTCGCTTCCGCAAAGGGTGACGAAAAAATTGGTGTCGATATCGTGCTTGGTGCTCTGGATGCACCGATGCGGCAGATAGCCGACAATGGCGGGATCGACGGTAGCGTGGTCGTGGATGAGGTCAGCCAGAAGGCTACCAACATCGGCTACAACGCAAATACCGGCGACTACGTCGACATGCTGAAGTCTGGCGTCATCGACCCAGTGAAAGTGGTCCGCACTGCACTGGCCAATGCGGGTAGCATTGCCGGTCTATTGTTGACGACCGAAGCTCTTGTGACCAACTTCGAGGCTGAGGACAAAGAGCGACGCCAAGTTGAAGGCGTTGTTTCCTAAGCTGAGAGTTCGCATCTCTCCCGCTTTCTCATCACTGTGGTACGTTCCAAAAAACCACTACGGATGATTCTGGCGGGATGGGCTTGCATGAGATACTGACGGGTCGCTAGCCATCTGGCTTGCGACCCGTTTTTTGAAACATTGAAAAGGCAAGAAGAAGATGGCCGAGAAAGTCTGCTACTACGAAGTGCTTCGTATCGAGCGGTCTGCATCAAAAGTAGAAGTCGATCGGGCTTATCGTAAGCTCGCGATCAAATACCATCCTGATAGCAATCGGGATGATGAGGGTGCTGTAGAGAAATTCAAGGAAGCGACTGAGGCCTATGAAGTTCTGAGTGATGGCGAGAAACGTCAACGCTATGATCAGCATGGGCACGCCGGCGTTGACGGTGTGCACCAGTTCAACGATGTAGAGGACATTTTTGATGCGTTCGGCGACCTCTTTGGCGGGGGGATGTTCGGCGACCTGTTTGGTGGACGGGGTGGTAGTGGTGGTGGACGCCGTCGGCGGGCGCGTAAGGGTGCAGACATTCGTTGCAATGTCACGCTTAGTCTTGAAGAAGCTGCTCGAGGAGTTGAAAAAGATATTTCGTTTCGCCGTCGCGTGAATTGCGAATCATGTGATGGAAGCGGGGCGGAACGTGGCAGTAAGCCGACGCAATGCGAGACTTGTGGAGGGCAGGGACAGGTTATCCAGTCCGCCGGCATTCTGAGGGTTCAAACTGCCTGTCCGAATTGTTCAGGTACTGGAAAACAGATCAGCCAGCCCTGCGGAGATTGCCGTGGAAGCGGCTTGCAGAATAAGAAAGCGGAGTTGAGCGTCAGTATCCCGGCTGGCGTCGACGATGGGATGCGTGTCCGCGTGCCCGGTGAGGGTGAAGGTAGTCCCGATGGTGGTCCTGTTGGCGATTGTTATGTGTTCATCACGATTCGCCCGCACGATTTATTCAAGCGTGACGGGTCGCATTTGATTTTGCAGCTGCCGATTTCGTATAGTCAAGCCGCACTGGGTGCGGATATTCAGGTGCCCACTTTGGAGGGGCCCCATGAGCTGAGGGTTGATCCCGGCACGCAGAATGGCGATGTGTTCACGCTCAGGGGAAAAGGTGTTGTGGATCCACGGGCTGGACGAACCGGCGATTTGTTGGTGCAAGTTTTTATCGAAGTTCCAAAGAAAGTGAACTCAGATCAGGAACGGTTGCTGCGTGAACTCGCCGAGTTGGATCATGAGTCCGTGTTGCCACATCGGAAATCGTTCCTTGAGAATTTGAAGAATTTTTTTGATCCCGAGACCGATCCGTCAGAGTCATGAGTGAAGAGATGAATGAAGAAATGGATGACATGAACCAGGCAGATTCCACCGCTCCCGATGAGCAGGACCATGGGGACGACTTGAATCCTGAAACGAATCCTCAAGAGATTCATGACGAGGCTGTGGATCACGAGGCTGTGGACCAAGTGCTGGAAACTCGGGATGAAGAAATGGATCGGCTGCGGGAAGCTGCGGATTCTGCAGATGGGCGTGTGCTGAAAGCACAGGCGGAAGCTGAGAATTTCCGGAAACGTTTGCGACGGGATTACGAAGATCAGGTTAAGTACGCCGCAGTGCCGCTTGTGACCGATGTGCTGGAAGTCCGTGACAATCTTTTACGCGGGTTAGAAGCTGCAAAGAATTCTGCTGACCCAGGCGGACTGCAGGAAGGTGTCGCGATGGTGGTGAAACAACTCGATGACTACCTCACAAAGCATGCGGTGCTCCAAATTGCTACCGAGGGTGAGCAGTTTGATCCTAACTTCCACGAAGCAATCTCACAGATGCCAAGTGACTTGGAGTCAGGAATGGTAGCGCACGTGGCGCAGATTGGATTCAAAATGCATGATCGAGTTGTCAGGCCCAGTCAGGTGGTTGTGAGCACTGGCCCAGCGGAGTGATTTTGGTCAGTTGAGTGGGCCGATCCCAGAGGTCGGTGAAGACCGTCGTTCTGTGTTGGCTCCTGTGTTACGGTTGACGCGGGTGAATCAATCGCCGCGCGTTTGGCCAATCACGAGCCCTGCACGACATACCACAGAATGCCAAAATAGTGGCACAGTGCAGCGGATATAACGGCGAGATGCCAGCACGCATGCAGGTACTTGCGTTTTTTGTCGTTGATTAAGAACGCGACGCCAATTGTGTACATGACGCCGCCAGCAACCATCGCCGCCACCAGTGTGGTCGGCACATATGGCGCGAGGGGAATTGCGGGTAGCCAGCCTAGCAGCAGATACGAAATGGTGCCGCTTGAATTGACTCGATGTTTCCACGCAACTTTCTGCAGAAAACCTGCGGCGGCAGCAATCCAGATTGCCCAGAGCAATGGTGTTTTTGTCATGTCCGAGGCATAGGCATATGCGATCGGCGTATAAGTACCCGAAATCATGGTGTAAATCATCGCTTGATCCCAAGCACGCAGTTGATTCAGGAGCGGTTGTCGGCGAATCACGTGCGAAAGGGATGAACAGGAAAATGTTCCAAAGACTGCCGACATGTAGGCTGCACATGCAATGGCTAAGCCGACGCTTTGGGGCATGGCGGCTTGGATCAAATGCACAGCCAAGGCGATGCTGCCAAGTGCGGCTATCCCATGGGTCAACGCATTGGCCCACTCCTCACCTTCGAGGAAGGGTGGCTCATTGGCAATCGCTGCAGTGCCATTTTTCGCAGTCATGGTTGCGCGGTCGGTTGAAAGCTTGCCTTTATGCGGAGTGGGTTTACTCATGGCTTGAGCCAATCATGCTGATCAATCCACGTTCGACAAAGTGGTTTCCATGCATCTGTCGGATCTCCTGTGGATCGACCGCCGAATCCGTGTCCACCTGAAGAAAATACGTGTAGTTCAGCTGGAACATTTTTTGCTTTCAGAGCAGCGAAAAGGCCTACGCTGCTGAGGCATGTTACTGAATCATTAGCAGCATGAGCCAAAAACATGGGTGGTGTTTCTGGTCGGATTTTGAGGTCCTCAATCAAGGTTGTCCCTTGTTTGACGAGCCAAGCAGGATAGATCAAGACGGCAAAGTCTGGAACGCAGTTGCTTTCATCAACCTTATCTTTTGCTTCGTAAGCTCTTGCTGTTGCGGTGGCAGCCCGTGCAGCTGCATTCCCACCGGCGGAGAAGCCAAGTACACCGAGACTTTCAGTTGTTACTTCCGGAATCCCATTGTTCCGAATCAGGCTGATACTTCGCTGTAGATCCTGAACAGCAGGCAACCAGTTTTTAGGCTCTTGTCTTGTGGGGACCCGGTACTTCAAAACGATGGCAGTGATCCCAAGGGATTGCAGCCACGCCGCTATTTCAGTGCCTTCCAAGTCCCATGCTAGGATCGAGTAACCGCCTCCCGGAGCGATAAGCACGGTCGTGTTGGATGAGGTGACTGTGGGACGAAAAACATGCAGTTCTGGTTCTGAAACATTGGTCAATCGCATCAACCGCCGACCAGCAACTTTATTGGACTTATCGGTCGTTGTGTCGAGTTCCGGCTTGGTGGGTGCGTTCCACGCGGGGGGCTCGTCGGGCCATACAGCCAGAACCGCGTCGGCAACAGCAGCCGTTTGTGTTTTGGAGGCGACGTTATCCGGAGCCTTTTCTTGTGCCGTTGCTCTGCCGGAGGAATCATCAAAGACAAGCACACTCAGTACGGTTGCAAGGCTTAGCAGGACTTGTGATGAAAAGTGAGGTAAGAGCATGGAGATACCGAGGAGCGAAATGACTGTAATGAAAGCAACCTAGTTGCCTCGCATTGTCACCGCCAACGGGATTGTTCGACACCCCACCTGATTCAATTCAGGTATGCTGAGCTTTGTAATCAACCATCGGTTGTGTGGGGGTGGTATGAACAGTGAAAAGGATGTGATCCGCGTCTGGGGTGATCGACTGGATAAGTGGTGTCTGTCGAGGGCTTCAGTTTCCATGGCGTCCAAGACCAAACGTGACAAATCTGCAGGGGAAAAGCTTCCAGGTAAACAAGTTTGGGATGGTCTTGCCGGGACCCGTTCGCTTTTGCCAAGACGATGTAGGATTGCGTTGGATAATGAAGCGACGAGTTTGACATTGCGGTCAGCCCGCTCTTTCACTGTCTTGGTTTGCAGTCGCTTGGGGCATGACCCACACCACCATTGGCAGTTAGGGCAGTTGTTGATGCGCAGCGCACGGCAAGCTCGTTTTCAGGCGGCGGTTTTATTAGTGGCTGATGGATCCGCGATTGAACCTTGGGCACGGCGTGCATCGAAATTGACAGGCGCAACCTTGTTGCGAATTGGTTTTGGAAATCGAGTTCAGCAAACGGGGGCACAGGTCTGGGTTAGGTTTCCTGAAGGAGTGGAGGTCACACGTGATCAAGGGATCATCACAATCGCAGATCGTATTGATGCTCTTCATGTACGTCGCGGCGGACGTGTTGAAGCTTGTCTGAAGAAACGACTTCAGCCAACATCGCAATGTTCTGTATCGCGATGCGCTGTACGTGTTGGTGTCACCGCAGCACCTGCTTCAGCTGCATCCAATCTCATCAAGGCGGGGGCGGTTGGCTGGTATCTGACGGAGGCGATTGATGGTGGTGATTCGGTGGATAAGTTGACACGGAATTTCGGGATGCATCAGCATGAGGTTGATAACAAAAGAGTTTTGGTTGCTTCCAAGTCACTTGGATTGTGTACAACGCGTAACTGGCTCAATGAGCCGGGCCAGTGGTTGGTGCATTGCACGCGAGGGAGCAAAGGGCCATGGCCGGGTGAGACGCCGACCGAATACCGTGACGCCATTCTGACTCAGGGGCGTCGGGTTGCTAATCGCACGGCTCTTGATGCACTGTGCAGGATCATTCATTCAGGTGAGATCATGTCATCGGCGATTGTCAGTTCCAGGCAATATCCAGTGGTCTGCTGGTCAGCTGTGCCACTTTTGCAATTGTTGCGGCAGCGATGCTTTCGGTCTCATGTTCAGAGGTGGGACTATGAGCCATATGGAATTGCAGTACGGCTGGAGGCAATTCGAGAGCTTGGTGGAAGGCCGGTGATGTATGGGCGGTCTGGCGAGGCAGGAAAACTACCTGTCGGCGAGCGATTTCGGCATCAAGCTGCTGGGAAATCCATTGATTGGAGGAAGGAGAAGGAGTGGAGACTTGCCTGCAGCCTTTCTCTGAAGTCGCTGAAACCGTGTGACGTGCGGATTTTTGCGCTCGATTCGGGCTTGGCGAGGTCGCGATTGGTGAATCTTGCTTGGAAAGTGACCATTATCAAGCATGTGTCGAAGAGAACGTTGAAGAAGACTGGGAATGATGGCCTGTCAGAAATCTGGAAAGCGGTATAATCAACCAAGTAGGACGCCGCCGCGGAATAGCGGGAATGCGGTTCATTGACTGAGCTCAGTTGAATTGTTGCTCGAGGCTTTGTCTGAAGGCACTGTCACCTTAACCGCTAAACCTGAGACCTGACACCGCGACAAACTGGCACCGAGACGTTGAGACCGAGACGTAGAGACCGAGACGTAAAGACCGAGACGTTGAGTATGGGGAGATCTGAGAAGTTGAGTACTGATAAAGCTGAAAAGATGAGCACTGATAATCTGGTCACGCTTTGCGAAAGTCCTTCGGCGATTCACGAATTGGCTCACTATAAAACCTTGGAGTCTGACGAACTGCGGCAGCGAATTGCTGCGGTTCGACAGCAGTTGGGTGATTCGCTCTTGATTCTCGGGCATCACTATCAGCAAGACGAAGTCATTGAACATTCGGATTTGCGAGGTGACAGCTACAAGCTGAGTCAGATGGCAGCTGAAAGTGATTCGTGTCAAACGATCGTTTTTTGTGGCGTCCATTTCATGGCCGAGACGGCTGATATTCTCGCCAATCATCCGGACAAGGTTCGACAACGCGAGGGGCGGCGAGTGGACGTCGTGTTGCCGGACATGGCGGCTGGTTGCAGTATGGCTGACATGGCTGCAATTGCCCAGGTTGAGGCAGCTTGGGAAGACATGTCGGAAGTGATTGATACGGAAAAGGTAATCCCTGTTACTTACATCAATAGTGCTGCGAGCTTAAAAGCTTTCTGCGGTCGGCACGGTGGCATTGTCTGCACGAGTAGCAATGCCAAGGCAGTCATCGAGTGGGCCTTCGAGCGAGGCCAGCGAGTGTTTTTCTTTCCTGATCAACACCTCGGGCGTAACACCGCATTAGAGATGGGGATCGAAGAGTCAGAGATGCCTGTTTGGGATCCCTATGCACTTGATTTAGGTGGCAATACGGAAGCCGCAATCGAGAACAGTCGTGTCATTTTATGGAAGGGCCATTGCAGCGTGCACCAGATGTTTCGGCCTGAGCATGTGGAAGGATTTCGTCAGCAACATCCCGGGATCAAAATTCTGGTTCATCCAGAGTGTCCACGCTCAGTCAACGATTTGGCCGACGTGTCGGGAAGCACCGGAAAAATTATTGACACCGTCAAAAGTAGTCCGGCTGGAACAAAGTGGGCAATCGGGACGGAACTGCATCTCGTTAACCGATTGAAGGCTGAGCATCCTGAGCAGGAGATTCATTTCTTGAGTCCTGTTGTTTGCATGTGTGCCACCATGTACCGCATTGATCTGCCTCATCTAGCCTGGACGCTCGAAAATCTCAGGGATGGCGTTGTGGTCAACGAAATCAAAGTTGATGAAGAGACAAGTAAGTGGAGTTTGATCGCGTTGGAACGCATGTTGGCGGTTAACTAATCGAACTCCGCTGGCGTGTTGTTTTCCGCTAAACGACGGAGTCAGACGCGTTTGGCTTTCTCGGCGTGAATCATACGCGTCAGAATTTCTCGAAGGGATACGGTGATCTCCCATTTAGGATAGTGCCGGCGTAACTTGGACAGATCACTGATGTAGCAGATGTGATCTCCTTTTCTAGCTTCGTCGGACAGTGTGTACTCCAATTCGTAGCCGCCAATCTCTCGAATCATTGTGATGCATTCCAGTACACTGGCGGCATTTTCGCGACCTCCGCCGATGTTGTAAACCTCTCCGGGCCGCGGGTTCTGTGAGAAGGCTTCGAATGCTTTGACCACATCACTGCATTCAATTTGGTCGCGGACTTGCTTACCTTTGTATCCAAACACGGTGTACGGCTTGCCGTGAACTGCAACATGAACCAGATAGCTGAGGAAACCATGCAGTTCAACTCCGCTATGGCTGGCGCCAGTAAGACAACCGCCACGAAAGATCCCCGTTTTGAGACCAAAGTAGCGACCATACTCTTGTGCCAAAATATCTGCAGCCGCTTTCGAAGCACCAAAAAGTGAATGCATGGTCTGATCGATTCGGCAATCTTCGGTGATGCCGTTGTAATCTTGCCGGTCTGCATAGTCCCAACGAGTTTCAAGTTCCTGAAGCTTCCGTTCGTTCGGAGCGTCGCCATAAACTTTGTTCGTGCTCATGTGGCAGAAGACTGCTTCAGGAGCAAATTGACGTGTGGCTTCCAGAAGGTTGAGCGTGCCGTTAGCGTTGACCTCAAAATCCAAAAATGGGATGGCCGCGGCACGGTCATGACTGGGCTGGGCTGCGCAATGAATGATTAAGTCCGGACGTTGTTTTTTGAAAAGATCAAAGATCGCATCTCGATTCCGGATGTCGAGTGATTCAGTGCAAAAATATTGTGTCTCTGATTCCAGTTGCTTACGGTTCCATTCCGTGCTGCCCGTGGGGCCGAAAAAAGTGGATCGCATATCATTGTCGATCCCGATGACCTGATTCCCCGGAACATCCCAATGTCGTACTGCGGCAGAACCAATCAAACCACTCGATCCAGTTACGACAACAAGCACATTCAACTCGATTCAGTGAGTGGTTTTCGTTTGATCCGATGCAAAGTGACTGCAGATTCGCGGAGTTTGCAAATCAGCGTCGTCTCGCAGCCAAGGTGAACGCTGTACAAATCGACGGTCGGGTAAGTAAAAAAATTTGCCAGCGACGAAGTCCATGCAACCGTCAGGAAGTAGCAAGGACTCTCTGAGCAGTCAGTATTCTACAGGTATGGGCGTCTTCTGCGGGCAAGACTGGTTTTGGTACGGGATCAGTCGGCACACGGCACCCTGATGGCTGGATCCTAACCTGGGGGTATTCGGCCGGCAGTTTGCCCCCTCGGCTGATTGGGAATCTATAGACGCCGCACTTGTTGGGATCCGGGCCTGAACGTGGCAAATGCAGGAAAGCGGTAGGTGCAGCAACCAGTGTTCAAGCGACAAAGCAATTCATGGTTTGCGAACAAGAAATTGCGAACAGGGAAGAAATCGACCACAAAAAGTCGAGAAGAAAGAAGGGGTGGCTAAAGGGACTCGAACCCTCGACCCTCGGAATCACAATCCGATGCTCTAACCAACTGAGCTATAGCCACCGTGTCACGGAGCCCAAACTAAGGACTTTTGACGGCATTCCTGTTTAAGTCCGGAACCAAAAAGCACATGGTGCCTTCAATTACGAGACTCTTGGCCGGAATGATCAGCCCCGCCTGAGAGCTAAGAACCAACCAAAGCCAACTGTCACACTGCGAGAGGCAGCTAACAGATTTGACAACCATAAATAAATCGGGTTCATTTGGGAAGCCTACAAAATACAAAAAAGACGTTCGACTCATCTCCCGAAACCGGACCCCCTAACGATCTTGTCGGTTAAGCAAAAAGAGACACGATTTCAGGATTTCGTGCTGGGATGGGCGTAAGTTGGGGCGGCAAGATTACCGGATTGTTGTGCGTCAGAGGGCTCAAATAATCCGAGCGGCCAGATAATCCCAGCGACGATCAAATGTGAGTGACAGGAAAACCCGCACGTTGGAGCGATCGAATAGTTCGTTAGGCCAGGGTTGGCGTTGAACTGACAGATTTCATCGTGCATGACCCGGCAGAAGCAGTCTTGGGTGCCGAGTGGCTCCCACGACTCTTTGAGACTGCGACGGGACTCGCCGTCCTTTCGTGCTGCTACTGGACCATATCGCTCACGGTACGTCCGAGTTCGTGGGTACGCGGCAGTGCGTCGACCGGTTTTCAGGCGTTCCCGGCATCGGGACGGCTTTCTGCGGGTAGCCGATCTCTTGCAGGATCTCAGGCATGTTTTTGAAAGAACGCCGTTCAAGATGCTGGTGTCAATTTACAGGGTCCCAAAATGCTGAGTGCTGTTCTTTTGTCCTCTCTTTTGCGTTCTTAGCACGAATTGAGATTCGCATTCAGCTTCGGTTGGAAAATCGCGTGGAGCTTGGTCGGCGGGGGCTCTGGCGTTTCAGCTTGTGGTGCAAAAGCTCCGTAGGGACTGAATTGCGTCTGTATTAATTACAGTGATTTGATTTCCGATGCAGTTCAGTCCACGCTGGATGTACCGGGAATAACGTGAAAAGCACATTTTGAGCAGATGGCATGCCCTTTGCGGGTGGTATGACCGCCACCGGAAGGTTGGTCTGATCCACGCAGTAGTAGAGATATTGCTGAACTGAGAGTTGGCGTTCAATTGCAAGAGAGAATCCGAATGAACACTGCAGACATCACTTTAGAGATGGCGGAATTGGTAGTGGGTTGGGGCGGTAACCGCCCGGCTGGAATTAGCCTGAGCCGCTGGAATGCGATTATTAAGTTCGTGCACGGTCGCGCCGGTTAAGCTGTCTGGCGATAACATAAGTGCGCAGGTGTTAGACAAGTGTGTGCGAGTCCTGCCATTTTTCATATGGCGGTGTGCGACGGTGCCTCCGTGCGGGAGGCTTCAGACGACGATGCATTCAAAGCCGTCTGTTTTCAAGGTGCCGGATGCCATTGGACAGGCTCTGGCCGTTGCGATCGCGGTCCATCGATCAGTCTGCTATTACAGTTCTGGCTAGCGAGGTAATCGGATGAGTCAGGGACAGAGGCCTTAACTTTCTCCTTTCACGCGTGATTCGGCTTTCTTTCGGCTGGTTTGGCGCAATCACCCATCACTCCAATTATCCTGCAGGCTAAGCTGCAGTCGGGTGATGAGCCGGAAAAGAATGAAAAACAAGAAGAAAACCGAGAAGTCAAAATCGCAGAAGGTGTCTGAAGACTCGTACTCGAGCCAGCCTTTCGATGCCCAGGTCCCCGATGCCCAGGTCCCCGAT
>NZGD01000272.1 GCA_002690925.1 Rhodopirellula sp. | reverse complement strand
CTGACTGGCGATGAGTGGACCGCCGATCAGGCGTATCAGTGGGGGTTGATTCAGGAACTGGTGGAACCCGGCGAGCAGTTCAACGTCGCGTTGGAAATTGCCGAGAAAATTGCCAGGGCGGCGCCATTGGGTGTCCAGGGCAGTCTTAAATCCTCAAAAATTGCTGTCAGCGAAGGGCAGGAGGCTGCGAAGCAGCGTTTGTTCCCGGACCTTCAGCCGGTTATGGCCAGTGAGGATGTAAAGGAGGGAATTCAGTCATTCCTGGAACGTCGAGAGGCCGCTTTCAAAGGTAAGTAACGGCTCAACTTGGTCAGAAATCACGGGTTTTAGTGCTTATAAAGAAACCTGACTATATCGCCAGAGCTCAGGGCAGCTGACCGGGGTCTTCCTTCCGGGAGTGTGAGCAGCAAGGATGCTGCGATCAAGCCCCCATGGATGGGTTCACGGCGTCTCCCGGAAGGAAGACCCCGGTCGGCCGCCTGCACTCGAGCCTGAAGGTTGGGGCCCGAGCTGGCAGGTGGCTATATTCAGGCAGCCTCGGAATTCGCGGATTCGCGGCGAGCCTTCGCTTCAGCAGCTACCTCAGCAGCGTAGTCCGCATACCTGGCCATCAGCTCCTCTTTCCGGTCCGGATCCCAGTTGATTTTGCTCAGATCTCCCTCGTAGTGATCAATCACCCGCTTATCCATGGTTTCGTACCACCACTGGGGCAGATAGGCCGGCAGAAGCATCGAGGCATAACCACCGGGTAGTTGTGGAGCCTTCTCGAAATGCCGCAAAGCCTGGTAACTGCGCTGTGGATGCGCGTGATGGTCTGAATGCCGCTGGAGCTGATACAGGAACAGATTGGTCACAATGTGATTGCTGTTCCAGCTGTGCTCTGGTTGGGTGCGCTCATACTTGCCGTTCTTGTCTTTCTGGCGCAACAGGCCGTAGTGCTCGATGTAGTTCACACTCTCAAGCAAACTGGCACCGTAAACCGCCTGGGCCGCCAGAAACGGAACCGCCCTCGGGCCGCAAACCAGCGTTGTGGCGCCAAAGAACCCGGCGCTCATGGCCCATCCCTGCAGCAGTTCGTTGTCCAGGCTCCAGAAGTTCTTGCCCTTGCGGGCAAGCCTCGCCTTCTCGATCTTGATGGATGATTTGATACCACCGAGCACCGTGCGTGGCAGGAACTTCCAGAAACTCTCGCCCATACGGCTGCTGGCAGGATCCTCCGGCGTGGCTACCCGCTTGTGATGACCAAAGTTGTGCTCAACAACGAAGTGGGTGTAGCCGGTGGGTGCCAGGGCTGCCATGGCCAGCAGCTTGTTCAGTCTGTTGGATTTGTGGCCGAGCTCATGGGCGGTATTGATCCCGACGCCATTGATAGCGCCAACCGTCAGCGTGAGCCCTATCTTGTCATCCAGAGGGGTGTTTTTGCGGCTGGCAAGCCAGGCACCCATGAAGGTCATGGCGTACTGGGTCGGAATAAATGCTTTCACAATCCGGTCGTAGTACTTGTCCTGCTCCAGTGTCTTCACCGCCGATTCCGGCGGATTGCTCTTATCCTCGCCGATAGCCCGATCCAGGGCAGGGATGATGCCGTGTACCAGCGCCGGGCCAGTCCATGCCAGGGCTTTCAGTTTTTTTGGAGCCAGGGCATAGCCGGTCAGTGCGGCCAGTCCGATTCCTGGCAGTGCGGGACCGAGTAGCCACATGTAACGCTTCGGGTCTTTCCAGTTGCCAGAGGCGTCTTTTTCAGCGGGCGCCGAGATTTTGTGTGATTGCAGGTTATCCGGGGTTTTGGCGTTCATTGTTGTCTCCCTTGCAGTGCGCGTACCTGCAATTTATGTCGGACAATCCAACAATGCAACGGGCGTCGACAGCTGTCTGGAACCTTGGCTCAAAATGACAATTACCATTTCTTTGGCAGAAAGCCGGTTTCTGGACCAAACTCATCTGAACAACAAGAGTCTGATCACAAGGAAGAATCAGCCATGCCAAATCCGTCGTCTGCGACCGCCTCATATTCTGTTCAGGGAATCATTCGTGAGTACTTGTCTTCCGGCAGGCTTACCGAAGTTGTTTACCGTGACAGCGCCGGTCAGATTTGTCTGGTTCATGATGTTATTCGCGATCTCTTCAGTCGCGCCGGGCAGGATTTTCTGCTGCTCGGGCGCGGAACCATGCTCCCGTTCGATCATGTTATTACCATCGATGGCCAGTTGCTCTCGGACAGTGCCGGTTAACGAAAGGGTAATGGGCCGGTAATTGCCCCGGGGCCAACCGCCCCGTACTCTGTGCACCGTTGTAAATGCTTACCAACAGAGGGATATGGTATGAACAAGCTCACACTGAGTGCACTTTTGATGGTTCTGACGCTCGGCCTTGCAGCCTGCAGTTCGGAAGACAACGAAGGCGTGGATGTCGAGCAGGCTGCGGATAACGCCGGAGAGATGATGGAAGACGCGGCGGATTCCACCGAGGAAACCCTGGAAGAAGCCACCGGCCAGGATGAAAGTGCCATGGGCGAGTTGCAGGAAGGCGCAGAGGAAGCTGGTGATGCCATGACTGATGCCGCCGAAGAAGCCGGCGATTCCATTGAAGAAGGCTACGAAGAAGCCACCCAGCAGTAACCGGGTGGGCTGACCGCTTCGCAGCAACAGTCTTTGCGAGGCGGTCGGTGTTCCGGTGGCCGCCCTTGTAAAGCAATGTTAACGAATTTGTCTTTTAAACTTACCCTTACTGTCATATTTCCCGCCGAAACTGGCCTCTCAACAACACCGACCCGCTGTTCTTTGAGAGAGGCAAAAACATGGCTAAGCACGACCTTGATCCCAACTATCTGGATCCCAACTACGAGCCGGTAGTCAACCACACTGACAACAACCCTTTCCACCAGGTTCTGGCCGCACGCATGCAGCGCCGTACCGTGATGAAAGGCAGCGTTGGAGCTGCCCTTGCCAGTGTGATGGGCCTGGGCCTCGCAGGTTGTGGCAGCGACAGTAACGACGGCACCACCAGCAGCAATGTTTCAAGTACCGATATCGGCTTCAAGGCGGTACCGACATCAACAGCCAACGAGGTGGTTGTTCCCGAAGGGTACTCTACTGAGGCGTTCCTGCCGTGGGGCACTCCGATTACCGGCTCCTACCCGGAGTACAAGCCGGATGGCACGAACACCGGTGCGGAGCAGGAACAACAGATGGGCATGCACCACGACGGCGTGCACTTCTTCCCAATTGACCAGAAGGCCGGCGGCAATAGCTCAAGCGAAGGCCTTCTGGTGATGAACCATGAGTACATCAATCAGGGCGCTCTGCATGCCAATGGTGCCACCAAGGCATCGGATAACGGTGGCGTACGTCCGGCTGACGAAGTCCGGAAGGAAATTGCAGCCCACGGCGTATCTGTTGTTCACATCAAGCGCGACACCAATGGCAAGTGGGATATTGTCTTTGGCAGCCCGTTCAACCGTCGCATCACCGGCAACACCGAAATGGACATTCGTGGGCCGGTTCGCGGCTACAGCAAGCTGATCACCAAGTACAGCCCGGATGCCACCGAGACCCGCGGCACCCTCAACAACTGTGCGATGGGTCCGACGCCCTGGGGCACTTACCTGGCTGCTGAAGAAAACTGGCACGGCTACTTCGCCAATGGCGACGCCACGCAGCCCCGGGAACAGACCCGTCACGGGGTAACGGATTCAAGTCGTTATGACTGGGAACTGGCAGATAGCGCTGCGGACCAGTACGTTAGATTCAACGTAAGCACGATTGGCGCAGCAGCTGGCGATGATTACCGCAACGAAGCCAACACCTACGGCTACATGGTCGAGATCGATCCGTTCACACCGGAGAGCAAACCACAGAAGCGCACTGCACTGGGTCGTTTCGGGCACGAAGGTGTCATCTTCGCGCCGGCCAAGGAAGGCGAGCCGGTGGTATGTTACTCGGGCGATGACTCCCGTTTCGAGTACATCTACAAGTTTGTATCGTCGAAGCCTTACTATGCCGCCACAGCCGGTGGATACCTCCTCGACGAAGGCACTCTGTATGTAGCCCGCTTCAATGACGACGGCTCCGGCGACTGGTTGTCGCTGGACCTCGATGATGCTGAATTCAAGGCCAAGGTTGATGCTGCAGTGGGTACGACCGTTGGCGACATTGCCTTCGACGGTTTCGAGAACCAGGCTGACGTTCTCCTGAATACACGCCTGGCTGCCGATATCGCGGGTGCAACCCCGATGGACCGTCCGGAATGGGGTGCGGTTGACCCGAATTCAGGCCAGGTCTATTTCACCCTGACCAACAATTCCCGTCGTACTGAAGATCAGGTTAACGCGGCCAACCCCAACGCGAATAACCGTACAGGTCATATCATCCGCTGGAGCGAGGAGGGTAATGATCACACCGCGACCAGTTTCGACTGGGACATTTTCGTCTTTGCCGGTGAGCAGGGTACGGAAACCGTAGTGGGTGACGAAGTTATCGTTTCGCTGACCGACGATAATATCTTCAACAGCCCGGATGGCCTCTGGTTCGACTACAACGGTCGTCTCTGGATCCAGACCGATGGCTCCGACGCTGCACCCTACCAGAACAACATGATGCTGGCTGCCAATCCGGAGACTCGCGAAATCAAGCGTTTCTTCGTAGGTCCCCAGGGTTGTGAGGTGACGGGGGTTGTTTCTACACCGGATGTGAAAACCATGTTCGTCAACATCCAGCATCCGGAAGGCAACTGGCCGGATTCCAGTGATCCTCGCCCCCGCGATGCAACCGTGATCGTTACCAAGGACGACGGTGGCGTGATCGGCGCCTGAGCCAACGCCAAAGTAGTCATCTGAACACCGCAAACCCGGCCCACTCGGTTACAGAGTGAGTCGGGTTTGCGGTTTTTTGTTTCAGAAACGCTATTCCCCGCCGATATGGTTATTAAATACACTAAAGTATGAGTTATAAACTCATGTCAATTCTTTAGTCTCCACAATGGCCTTTAATAACAAGATGCTTGCAGAAACAACAAAAAAGAAGAGGTTTCCATGGGGTTACTGGATAGGGCTTCAGTTTTATGGGGGATGGCGGTTGCCGGACTTCTTGCAGTCGTCTGCGCAGCGGTGGCGCCGTTGCTAGGTCTTGAAATTACCTCAATGCTCATCGGGCTAGTCGTAGGTCTCGTTGCTGCCGGCGGGTTCATGATTGTTCGTGTCCTGGAGCCGACTGAGCGTGGCCTCAAGGCCTTGAATAACGGCACCCTGGCTGAAGATCATCCACTGCATGCGCAATGTCATCAGTTGCTAGCTGATGCGAGGGCGGGGCGCGCGCTCGTCGAAACGCTTTCCGGTAGCGCTGACAGGAACGCGATTTCCGCCGCCCAGGTGTCTTTCGCGGCCGACCAGTTGAAGCTGCGGCTGGATCGCCAGGTTGAAGAAACTGCACAAATGGCCGATTACGCGGGGCAGATTACCGAAACCGTGCGGGAATCCTCGGAGCAGGCCACCGATGCAGCCACCATGGCGCTGCAGAACAAACAGGTAAGCACCGAGGGTCGTGAAGCCCTGATCTCCGCCATCGACAGTGTTAGGGAGGTGCACCAGCAGTCCGGGGAAAACCTGCGGCTGATCCAGGAGCTGAACGAGAAGTCCAACAAGATCCAGGGTGTGACCACCACCATCCAGGGTATCGCTGAACAGACCAATCTGCTTGCACTCAATGCCGCCATTGAGGCGGCGAGGGCTGGTGACCAGGGGCGCGGGTTCGCGGTCGTCGCCGATGAAGTACGCCAGCTCGCTGGTCGGACTGCCCAGGCAACCGGTGAAGTTGCAGAAACCCTGGAGGAAATACGCTCGGACACTACGCTGATCGTTTCCCGAATTGAAGACCTGGCCCGCAGCATCGAGGCGGGGCTGACTTCGGTGGAGAGCGTTGGAGAGAGATTGGAACAGATCAGCGATCAGTCGGAGCGTGTACAGCAGCAGGTCGCACGGATAGCCGAGATTGACCAGAACAACGAGCAGAGTCTGGCCCAGGTTTTCTCCGCGATTGAAACCGTGCGCGACCAGATCTCCGAGAGTGATACCAGCGTTTCATCGCTTGCGGAGCAGGCGGCTACGCTGATGGAGCTTGCAGAGAAAGCTAACGCGTCATTCGCATTGAACAGCGAAGCCAGTTATCACCGGCCGTTCTTCGATCAGGCCCGGGCCGGCGCGGACCAGATTGGTCAGATGTTCGAGCAGGCCATCCGCGACGGCAAACTTTCCGAAAGCGCGCTGTTCGACAAGTCCCGTACGCCGATCCCGAATACTCATCCGCCAAAGTACTCCAGCACCTTTGACAAGTTTACCGACCAATATCTGCCTGCTATTCAGGAGCAGGTGAAAAATGCTCACGAGGCGATTGTCTTTGCCATTGCCGCTGCTCCCGACGGATACGTGCCCACCCACAACCGCGATTTCGCCCATGCGCCAACCGGCGATCCCAAGGTGGATCTGGTCAAGAGCAGGAGCAAGCGGCTGTTCAACGACCGTACCGGTATTCGCTGTGGTCAGCATACCGAGACCATGCTCTTGCAAACCTATCGTCGGGATACCGGCGAAATCATGCATGACCTCTCCGTACCAATCTATGTGAATGGCAAACACTGGGGTGGCTTCCGTTTGGGTTATCGTCCGGACAATCACTGACCGCCCGCGGATTTCCGGCGATGGGCGCTGTGGTAGACTCCGGTTAATCGTCAAATAGGAGACCTGCTTTGACTGAACCGGAGTTTATTCCTGCCGACGCGGACCCCGCGTCCCGTCGCTCAGATCCTGCCCGGAACCTCGCGGTAGTAGTCTACATCCTTCAGGCGCTTTCATTCTTTGTTGGAGGCATTACCGGTCTGGTGGGCGTGATCATTAATTACGTCAAACTGGATGACGTGCGTAACACCTGGGTAGAGAGGCATTTCCGCTGGCAGATTCGTACGTTCTGGATAGGCCTGCTCTGGACGGTGATCGGTATTGTTACCACGCCACTGATCATAGGC
Source organism: Rhodopirellula sp. (assembly GCA_002690925.1). Classification (GTDB taxonomy): domain Bacteria; phylum Planctomycetota; class Planctomycetia; order Pirellulales; family Pirellulaceae; genus Rubripirellula. The sequence goes on along the minus strand of NZGD01000272.1, from coordinate 1,457 downwards.
TGGTTTATTCTTCTCGGTATTTCGATCTGGATTATCTACCGGATTGTAAAGGGGGCGCTCGCTCTGAACGATGGCAAGGCGCCCTCCTGATTGCGCGCCTCGATCAGTCCTCCGTAACTTCTTTGAGTCGTATCGCACTGAACATCCCGGCGAGGCCCATCAGGCCGAGAACCATGATGACCGCGACTGGGGAGATCATTGATACCAGAGCGGTCAGGCCGCCTGTGACAAGCAGCAAAACGCCAATGACCGTGTTGCTCACGGCAGTGTAATCGGTGCGCTTGTTGCCCCCGGCCATATCCACCAGATAGGTTTTGCGCCCCAGCCTGACGCCAGCATGTGCGATGCTGAGCACGAAGAAAGCCACCGGATAAAACCACACGCTGCCCAGGTCTTGCCCCAGGGTAAGTGCTGCAGTGCCGACGATCAGGCAGGTGCCACTGGCCATTGCCGCGCCACGGATCATCACCCTCCGGCTGGACGTGTCCGCCGCCCAGCCCCAGAAACTGGCACTCAGGGAACTGGCGAGACTGCTGGCGAGCAGGAAAATGCCCAGCATCCAGCCGATATCCGACTCCTTTTGTGCCAGGACCACGAAATAGGGAGATGCCAGGGCAGAGCAGAGAAGCAGGGCCCGGGTGATCACGAAATTACGAAAGGGGATGTCATCACGGAGCAGGGACAGGCTGCGGAACGCCTCGTTGATGGCGTTTCCACCGCCACCGGTTTCGCCTTCATGCTCCTGAACTCCGGCAAACAGAAAACCGGCAATTACCCAGAGTGCCCCTGCCAGAAGCAGCAACACGGTGTAGAAGGCAATCGTGGGGTCGCCACGTTCCCAGAATAAAAGGCCGGTTAAAACGACGGTTGCCGTGCCACCGATGGTGGACGCCAGTCCGCCAAGCCTGCCCCGGCGGGTCTTGGGAATGCATTTGCCCTGAACGTCTTTCATGGAGACGGAGCAAAAGCCGCGGGCCAGGGAAAACACAATGAGAGCGGCAATGATCCCGAAGCCGGCTGCATAACCCTCGAAGAACCAGACACTGGCTGCCATCGCCACCACGCTGGCGGCCTGTCCGAAACTGCCCAACGTCCAGAACCACTTGCGAACCGGTTTGCGGCGCACCCAGGCCGCGATGACCATTTGTGGAACGAGAGAGCCGGATTCGCGGATCGGAACCAGCCAGGCCACCAGGGCGGGAGCACCTATGGCACTCATCAACCAGGCCAGCACGGTTTTCGGGCTGATCAGCAGATCGCCCAGCTTGGTCAGTACGTTACTGGCGAGAATGAGGAAAAAATTGCGGGGTACCTCGCGACAGGCCTCTTCAGGAATATCCTTGCAGACCCGGGCATCTTCTTCGTTGGCAATCAGGCCATAAAGTTGTTCGATGGTGTCCTTTCTGCTCTCAGGCAAACCGCTATCCTCCGGAAAATGTGTCGAAAGGATACCAGTG
>NZGD01000271.1 GCA_002690925.1 Rhodopirellula sp. | reverse complement strand
TGTCCCTGGCGATCAAGGTGCCCGTAATGCTCAGCGTAAACAGTCGACCGTCGGCTAGGACAGGACAAGATTTGGGACCTTTGCCATGTCGCTCTCCTCCACCGCCCATTTTGAATGGTGTTGGGTCACTTTGCTGCCAAAGCACTTTGCCGTCTTTTAAATTGAGGCACCATGCAACTTCCTGGTCGCCCTGTCTTGCGTGTTGATAAACGCGTCCGTTGGTGATCAGGGGCGACCCATAGCCTTCGCCGACCCGAACTCGCCAGAGTTGTTGTAGCTTGTCAGGCCAAGTTTGTGGTGGCTGGAAATCATCGACCCAACCGTTGCGTTCAGGGCCAAGCCACCCGGTCCATTCGGGATCAGCCGACCATGCAAATGGGGTCAATAGGATCAAAGTGCTGGCGGCAGCGATGGAGCGAATGTGCCACTTTTTGTTCTGCTGTGTAAGAGCCATGGCATGGGATTGGGTTTGAGGTGTGTTGAACGACAGAGGCGGCATTTTTCTTTTTTGAAAATGTTGCCATTTTGTTGTCCGGTTTTTTGGGCGAATTGTACTCTCCCTATTAGTGGAGCAGTGAATTGTAGCGAATCGCGATTTCGATGCGGCGTGGTGACTTTCGGGGCACAGGGACGGTCACCACCGTTGGCATCGGATGTTGGTGAGCACGGTGTGGGGCACACGCATGCATGGGGCTGTGAGTGTGTGTTGTTCCCACCGTGCTTACCCGTATAGACGCCTACTAGTGCCGAGATGATGTGCACGCATCGCGGTAAGCGATGCCTTGCGGAGGTTCCCCGTTGCGATGGCAACTGTTGAAGTGGGAATTGCTCCACTGCGCAGGGTTGCAATGGGTCTTGGCTAGAGATTGCATGCTCGCTGGGAACACCATGGTAGTGCGTCCCCAAACGCAGTTCACGCTTGAAGGGCAGCACCTTGGTTGTCGGCAGTTCCGCTGCATGCCTGCTTTGAAGCAGTTGCTTGATGATCTGCTTGGAACGCAGTAATTCTACACTTTGCGAATGACAACCCAGGAACGATCGCTATTGGAAGCGTATGCCAATGATCCCAAGTGCCCAGCCGCAGCAACGATCGCTCTTGGAATCGTACGCGAATGATCCCAACTGTGACCCAGTCCTAGCAATCCAAGGCCAGAAAGAATTTCTTCGGACTCCTACGCTTTCTTTCGCGGTATGTCATACAGCCTGCAAGTGGTGCGGGTTCACGCATATATCTCAGCTATCACAGATGACCATGAACATTAAATGCCCTCATTGCGGAAAAGCACTGCTTGTTGCCGAGCAACATCTTGGCAAGCAAGTTAAGTGCCCTGGATGCAGTCAGATATTGCAAATCCAAGCCAAGAAGCCCGTTCCAGTACCCCAGCAAATTGTGCAAGAGGAACCCCTTTTGGCTTCCGTTGTAGAGGAACCGCTAATGGCATCCAATATAGAGGAAACATCGCAAGTAAAGAGCAAGTGGCCTAGTTGGTATGTCGTTGTCGGTGCACTAGCCTCGATCTTCGCTTTCTCAGGGTTTCTTGTAGTAATTGTCCTTGCCTTCGCCACACCCAATTTTGGCACAAGAAAAAGCACAGGCCCCTCGCCCCTGCCAACTCTGATACCTCCTGACGCGTTTTGCTCAATCAGAGCAAATGCTTGGGCCTACTATGGCCCCAGCGAAGAATCTGGAATAGCGGGGAGGTTGAATGGCGGGGCAGGGACAACCGTCATCAGCGACGATGGTTCTGGCTGGGTGGAATTAGATGGGCCAGCGTCTACCGTGTACAAATGCAGTCGCTGGGTCCGCTGGCCCAGTGACCACTCGGACGCACAGTACGTGGACTTCAAAGAAGGAGAAAAAGTCTACATAAGGAAAGGCAATCTTGAGCCTCACCCTATGTACCGAACTTGGGCCGCAAGACCGCTTTGGGACTACAACATTAGCGGAGATCGCTGAACTGACAGGGAGCCTACTGTTTACTGCATTAAGGCAGTCCCTTTTTATCGTCTTTGAAGGGTGTTCTGGGCCACCCCAGTCGCAGCAACGATGATGACAATGACCACCGCCCCGTATTCAACATAGGGGAAGCGGTCACCGAGGACGCCGGAGTCGCGTTCAGAATGCTGGAGTTCAGTGACCTGGACGAGGCCGACGGTTTTCAAATCGTACGTTGACGAGGATGGAGCGACCTGCCTTGGTCCGGTGACGCCGACCTGGGTTGAATTGAGACCGCGTATCGTCCAGGTGCATTCGGCTATGCAGGACTCACGCATCGGCACGGTCAAATCGAAAAGAATGACCGAAATCCTGGCTGCGTTATAAAGACCGACAGGTTGCCTATCCTTGGCGACTCGGCTTAGTACTTGTGACGAATCGGCAAATCGTAATCGAGACGAATCCGATTTTCCGTAATCAGTGACGGGTCGGGCCGCGCCCAGGCACCCAATCCGACGGTGAAGCTCTCTTCGTTGTCGTAGGTGTCTTTCTTGGTCCCCATCGCGTTGTGCCAGGCGTGGACCAGTTCATGTGCCAATCCGATAAACGGTGGGCGTGCGCCTTGGCCGGGAATCACCTCGACGGCAGGATTGAAGAACACCGCACTGCCACACCCGCCACCGCCTTTGGCGGTCATTTCGTTAGCGGCGACCGCACGGTTTCCGTATTCGTCGACCGTATTGGGCCGCAGTTTGCCCGAGATCGCGTCGCGCGTCTGGGGGTGCTTGATAAGCACGATGGCGTTGTCAAGGAACTTGGACGTCGGAGCCCCACTGTCATGGATGCCCTGCAGCAATCGTCTTCCGGTAGGTTGCGCCCAAAGATTGTTGAGTGCTTCGATTACGGTTCGAGCAAATCCGCCGCCCATCTCTTCGATATGGATCTGATTTGCGTTTTCGTAAGGTATCGCCATCGTTTTCTAAGACTCGAATGATCTAAAGGTTTCGGGAACTTGCGAAGCGGGCAGGTCAGTGCACACGCCGCCAAATTGGATTGTAGCACGTGGAGGCTTCGGGGAATGCAACCAGTCTTACGGCTATGCAGATGCTGGCGTATCGTCCTTCAATCCATCAGCCACGGGTACATGGAACGAAGTCTACATGTCAGTCAGTTCATGCACGCCTGATCCCTGATCGACCCGATGCAGCATGACATAACGAAAGCCCCGTAGGAGCGATCCTATGGGGCTTATTCGTTGATCATCAAACAGAGTAATGCTTTCCATGGGGCTGTGAGTGCGTGTTGTCCTAACCGTGCTTACCCGTATCGCCTTACTTATCTGTATCGAGGTGACTGGAAGAGATGACCTTGCTAACCCATCGGGCAACGTGACACTTCAAGTCCCCTGGCGATCGACAAAATGCCAATGCAGACGGTAAGCAATCCCTTGCACGATTGATCGCCGCTCAATGGGGCTTGGCATCCCTGCCAGTCCAATCTATTCGATTGTCAGGCCATTGAAGTTACAGTGTGCCAGCGACTTGAATTTTGTGTCTATCCACCGTTGTGATACCCAACGCTGATTGTGCGCAAATGATCCTGAGTTGTGCGTCTAGATTTTCAGTGAAGTATTAGCTCTTTTTTCTTGCAACCTGATTGCCGGTCGGAAGTAGCGTTGTGGGATTTCCGGTCATTTCGTGCCTTTGAATTTGCTGCGGAATAATTTTTAGCTTCCTTGTGACACTGGGCTTGGGCGAACAATGGATTCCTGTTCAGATTGACGACCTGGAACACTCTCTCAAGCCCAAGCCATACGAATCATTCCCGCGATGGATTTATCTCGGGTTTCCATACTGCGTTGTAGGGTGTTGATGAGGCCGCGTCGCGTAGTCACCGACAACCCGTTATTGAAATGGTGTTCCAGTTGGAAATGTCCCTTGCCACGTGAACAGCGTTTTTTTTAGCTTCCTTGGGTTCGGCTAAGCGATTGCTGGCTGAATATTATGTTTAGCGAATCACCGAAGAGGTTTACCTGTGCATGGTTTCATTTCAACAAGAGTCATAGCCGCCAGTTTGTTGATAGCATTGCCTATGGCTGGTTTGTCAGTTGCTTCGAATTTCCCGCCTCAGATCAAGGCTGGTGATCACCGCTTGGTGTTGAATGGTTGGGGGCCGCGAACCAAATTTTTTCTCGAACTCTATGAGGCTGGGTTGTATGTAACCAAGGCCCAGAGCAATCCCACGGTGATCGCCGATGCTGATGAGCCGATGGCTATTCGAGTGAAGATCACTTCAGGCATGGTGAGCAGAGCCAAGCTGATGCAATCATTGAATGATGGTTTTCAAACGGTAACAAAAGGAAAGCTGGAACCGATACAAAATAGGATCAACCAGTTTCGTGGTTTTCTCAGTGACGAGGTCAAGAGTGGAGACCGTTTTGATTTTGTGTACTTGCCCAAGCATGGCTTGGTGATCAATAAAAATGGAAAATTCAAAGGTGTTGTTCCTGGTCTTGCGTTCAAGCAGGCGTTATTCAATATATGGCTATCGAACGAACCAGTGGACGCCACCCTGAAGCAAGCGATGCTCACAGGAGCAGTCCGGCGTTAGCAACCGGCTTGGTGCCATCGGTCATTTTTTCAGTCGTCAACGCTGTTGTTGTGCAGAGGGTGATGCGTTGTCACTTCAGGACTAGTCAACGTCAACGCTTGAGTGTCGCGGCAAGTGCCGAATGCCACTGCTAGCCGCGAAAAGAAGTAGGGCGACGTTCAATGAGGTTCGTGGATCTTCGGCGATGGGCAATGCATCCCCGCGATGGTGTGAGTGCGTGTTGTGGTAACTGCACTTTTTAGAGTGATCGGCGGGACGATTTGCAAGGCACGGTTGCCAGACCACTCTGTGGTATTGCTTCCGCTGTGATTGGTTTCAGTGGCATTGTCAGAATGTTGCACAATCTTTTGTGCGTCATGGCCGAGGTTTTCCTGCCGTCGTGTCTTTCATCACAGCACCCATAGTCACCGCACACATAATCACAGTGCACTTTGCTGCATTTCTTTGGCGATTCCTCGGTAGGTTGTGTGGTATGCATTGAAGCAGTTACTTGATGATCTGCTTGGAACGCAATAATTCGATCACGGCATCGGCGCAAGCGTCGATGCTCTGATCAGCTGCATTGAGTACAAGATCCGGATTCTCCGGAATCTCATATTTCGCTGTGACACCGGGGAAGTTTGGCAATTCACCTTCGTCAGCCAATTTGTATTGACCTTTGGTGTCTCTCTCGCGGCAGACTTCCAGCGACGTTGCGACATGGACGACAAGGAAGCGGTCTTCACCGATCAGTGTCCCAACTTTTTGGCGAACATCTTCTGACGGGGCGACGAATGAAGCCAGACAAATCAGGCCAGCATCGTTGAGAATGTGAGCGAGGTGCCCGCTTCGTCGCAGATTCTCACTCCGATCATCAGCGGTATAGCCCAGATCGCGGGTGAGCCCGCCACGTACCTTTTCACCATCGATCATCGCCACTGCTCGACCCTCTGCGAACAGCTTTCTTTCCACTGCTTGGCCGATCGATGTCTTGCCGCTTCCCGTGAGTCCAGTTAGCAGGACTGTGGCTGGTTTTTGTCCGAATCGAGCCGTGCGTTCCTCTGCTGAGACTGCTGAGAATTCAGTCTTGTGGTCATCTTTTTGGGCTTCATCGTCCCACACTGATTTTGGGGACCCGTCTCCTGATTTATCCAGAATCATGCCAGCAGCAACGGTGGCATTGGTGATCCGGTCGACCACAATGAATGCGCCCGTGCTCCGGTTGCGGCGATACGCATCAAAGTGGATGGGGGCGTTCAGAGAGATGCTGACACGGCCGATCTCATTCAGGCCCAATTCGGGGGCCGGATTGCGATGTAGCGTGTTAACATCGACCTGATACTTCAGGGATTCAATCGTTCCTGGTTGTGTTTGCGATGTGTGTTTGAAAAGGTATGTCTTGCCGGGGACCATGGATTCTGAGTCCATCCAAACAAGCATCGCTTCAATTTGATCACGCGAGCGTGGCAAGTTTCCTGGTCGGACGATCATGTCGCCACGACTTGCGTCGATTTCGTCTTCCAGGGTGAGGGTAATGGAGAGTGGTGCAAAGGCTTCTTCCACTGCACCATCAAACGTCACGATCTCTTTGACCTTGGATGTTTGCCTGCTTGGCAACACCATGATCTCTTCACCGGGTCGAACGATACCTGATGCGATCGTTCCACAGAAACCACGGAAGTCGAGGTTGGGTCGATTGACATACTGAACCGGCATGCGGAAATCCTGCAGGTTCCGATCGCTGCCGATGTAGACGGTTTCGAGGAAATTCATCAGGGTGCTGCCGCTGTACCACGGCGATTTTTCACTGCGGTCGACCACGTTGTCGCCATCGAGTGCACTGATCGGGATGAAGTGCAGATCTGGTAGATCCAAACGCATCGCGAATGATCGGTACTCATCACAGATTTCGTTGTATCGCTCCTCATCGAAATCGAGCAAATCCATTTTGTTGACAGCCACGATGACATGGCGGATGCCCAGCAGTGAGACGATGAAGCTGTGTCTGCGTGTTTGGGTCAACACACCGTGTCGCGCATCAATCAGGATGATGGCCAGGTCCGCCGTGCTGGCACCTGTTGCCATGTTCCGTGTGTACTGCTCGTGCCCCGGTGTATCGGCAATGATGAATTTGCGTTTCGGGGTGCTGAAGTACCGGTAGGCGACGTCAATCGTGATGCCCTGTTCACGCTCTGCCTTCAGTCCGTCCGTCAGCAAAGCGGGGTCAAATTTTCCGCCGGTGGTACCCACCAATTTTGATTCAGCTTCCAACTGTGAAAGCTGATCTTCGTAAATCATTTTGCTGTCGTAAAGCAGTCTGCCGATCAGCGTGCTTTTTCCATCATCGACGCTACCACAGGTGATGAATCGTAGCAGTTGCTTTGACTCATGTTGCTTGAGGTAGGCGTTGATGTCAGTGGCAATCAGGTCTGATTGATGGCTCATGAAATCGATTCAGGATTTATGTGATCTTAGGAATTGGACCGGCGAGCGAGGGCTGTATACAGGTGGTTCGAAAGTCTTCGCTTCAATGTTTTATGCTTGCCCCGTGATGGGGCTCGGTAGGCTAGGCGGTGCCAATGCCTGCGGCGTTCTTAATGGAACCGCTGGCGTGCCTTGGTTGTACCTTTAGAAGTAACCGCGTCGTTTCTTTTCTTCCATGCCGGCACCACCCTCATCTTGGTCAATGATTCGACCCTGCCGCTCACTCGTTTTAGCGAGCAACATTTCCTGAATGATCTCAGGCAGGGTCGTTGCTTCACTTTCAACTGCACCTGAAAGCGGATAACACCCGAGCGTTCGGAATCGCACCATTTTGGTTTCTTCTTTTTCACCCGGCAGCAGAGGCATGCGGTCGTCATCCCGCATCAAAAGGATGCCATCGCGTAAAACAACCTTTCTCATTGCTGATTTGTACAACGGTACAATCGGAATGTTTTCAAGATGGATGTATTGCCATACATCTAACTCCGTCCAATTGCTCATGGGAAAGACGCGGATTGATTCACCTTTGTTGACGCGTCCGTTGTAAAGATTCCAAAGCTCAGGTCGTTGATTCTTTGGATCCCAGCGATGGGACTTGTCGCGAAAACTGAATACTCGTTCCTTGGCTCGACTTTTTTCTTCGTCGCGGCGTGCACCGCCAAACGCTGCGTCGAACTGGTACTTGTCCAAGGCTGCCTTAAGAGCGTCTGTTTTCATCAGCTCTGTGTGACGCTCGCTGTCTTCCCAAGGTTTGATGTCGTGCTTCAAACCTTCTTCGTTGGTGTGAACGATCAGGTCGAGCCCCAGTTCTTTCCGTGCGTAGCTCTCACGGAATTCGATCATCTCACGGAATTTCCATGTCGTATCGACGTGCATCAGAGGGAAAGGAGGCTTGGCGGGATAAAAGGCTTTGCGAGCCAGGTGAACCAACACGGCCGAGTCCTTGCCGATGCTGTAAAGCATGACGGGCTTTTGGAATTCTGAGACCACCTCACGAATGATGTGAATGCTCTCGGCTTCGAGTTGTTTGAGGTGGGTGAGGCTATAGTCCGACATGTCGAGAAACTGTGTGGGCGGATATGAGCGAGTAGGCGGGGTCGGCAGCATGTAATTGCTGTCAAAAGGACCGACCGGCCGAATCGAATGGTTGCTGGGGTGATTTCAGTTGCCAACCCAAGGGTGACCCGTGGACCGCAAAAACGCTGCCGCAGTGCTGCGACAGGGCCGTACAGCCGGTGGCATGGCAATCGCCGCACCCGAGCTACAACTTCAGAAGTATAGACGCCTGACAGAACCCCGCTAGATGAATCGGCAGGCGGGGTCAGTACCACGCGGAAAACTCCTGTTTCACGGCGAATTCGACCCGCTTTGTTCGTTTTTTCGACTGCTGATTACTCAGTCGCTGCCCCGTTTGCCCCGAGAAATTTGCAGGATGACTCCCTCCGATTCAGCGTCGTCACCCAGCGGATAGGCAGCGACACGTCTCAATTCCAGATTGGCCAATGCTCCGAGATGTCGAGCTTCGTTTCGCTCCTCAAGCCATTTAGGGCCTTTGATTAACAGCAGACGATCAACATTCATCCAGTGAGGTTCCATCCAGCGACAGAATTTGGCCACGCTACCTACGGCTCGTGAGACGATCGTTGAGAAGCGAAAGTCTTCCAGCAAATCTTCTCCGCGGGCCCCGTAAATGGGAACCGGAAGTTGAAGTTCTTCAATGATTTCGCCCAAGGCATTCGCACGTTTTGAGACTGATTCCGCAAGAGAAATTTCGATATCCGATCGGAGAATGGCCAACGGAATCCCCGGGATGCCGTTGCCACTGCCAAGATCGAGAACCTCCTCGCCCGGTTCCAGCAGCGGAGCCAATTGCAGACAGTCACGCAGGTCACGCCCCACAAAAAGGTCCCACGTGGTGTGACGCGTCAGATTCAGTTGCTCGTTCCATTTCCATAGAATGCGAGCATAATTCTCCAAACGCTCGGCGATTGCTTCGTCAATCTCCATGGAATGGGCTTCGAGGGCCGTGGCAAAATCAGGATCGATTGGCATGGGTCTGTTCAGTGGATTGATGCATCAGGGTGTAGAAAGATAATGATGGACGGCGTGCTCGTTGGGAAGGACGCGCCCGCTGATGGGAACATGGTTTCCGCGATGAATTCGATTTTTTAGGGTTTGTGAGCGTGTGTTCAGGTCAGAATTGGCTTGGTTGAACCTCGGGGCTGCCGACAAAGTTGTTCATAAAGCCGTCAGGTTTGCCTCCGGCAGCCTGATTTGTTGGGGCGTCAGTCTTCTGGCTGGTGGCAGTCTTCATCAGCTAGAAGCGATTTACCATCTGATCCGTGGAACCATGAATGACTTGTGCTTGAAGGTCGTGATGTGAATTTTGGCAAAACCAAAACCGAGATCGGTGTGATTTCCTCCATCTTTGTCTATGGAACGCTGAAACGAGGTCAGTGTCGTGGTGCGATGTGGCCCTTTGAGCCGCTGAGGATTTCTGTTGTTTTTACTCAGGGCACGTTGTTTGATCGCCATGATTACCCGGCGATGACCAGTGGAACCGATGACGTCATCGGAGAAAAATGGGATTTTCGGCCTGAGCAGATGCCGCGAGTTTTGGAAGTGTTGGATGCGATCGAAGGTGCGAACCGGCAGGGGGAGCCGGATTTGTATAGCCGCGTTGTTGTTCCAACATGGAAGATTTGCGAATCAGTTGGCGATGAACACCGCCTCGCTGCAGAGGCTTCTGTTAAGTCCTACACCTATCACTATGCCAGAGATCCCGCAGATGATGGCTTCACTCGCATCTTGCCTACTCAAGCAGGCGAGGGGCGTGTCAGGCCGTTCGTTCAATGGCCAACAAGATCCCGACAATGATTTGGTATTAGAATTCGTTTTGCGGTGGGCTTTCTTCGTTCAAGGGCTTTCCTGCACCGACGATCCTTTGTGATGTCAGCTTGCTACAGTTCGATGTCCTCAAGCAAGTCTCCGTCACCACTCCATTTAGGCGTTGGATGGACTGTGTCGCCGGGTCGCACCTTCTGTTTGTCGTGAAGAAGACGCAGGTTCTTGGATGTGTAGAGCCGGGGCACATGCGTGTCACCGCGTCGCAATCGATACAGAATGCAACCTTTGCTTTGAACAAAGTACATGCCCCACACCTGAGCAACGAAAAGCTCTCGCTCGAGAGAAGCACCAATGGTTTCGACTCGGTCTCCGATATCAATTCCATCAGAGTTCACTTTGAGCCACATACTGGGTCTTAAGCGAAACCTGAGTGAGCCATAACTGTAGTGATAGTAGACTCCATCGAATCTGTCGCGTCGAAACACACGCTCACTTGGAAAGCAGCGAGTTGCGACGGGAACATCATCGGGATGAATGAATCCTTGACCATCCTGTGGCCAACGTGGGATACAACCGTAGTCAGGAAGAGGTGGCCAATCCATTTGATATCAGTGAGGGTTCCTTGGAATGCACAAAGGGTAAGACACTTTCAGGGGCACGACTGTCGTTTGGTGATCAATTCAAGTTACTAAGAATCCACTCATCTGAAAGGCGATTTCTACCAAGGCAGTATGCATGGCCGGAAAGGATGATCTGTTATGTTCGCGATCAGATGGCCGAAGTTGCTGCCGCGGTTACAGGAATTCACTCACTGGCATGACCAGGATTTTACCGTCTCCAATTCGTCCGCAGCGGGCAACCGCCACAATCTTTTCGAGTACCTCTTCACAGCGTGAATCATCGACCCAGAGCGTGATTTCAACCTTGGGCACAAAGGCCTGTGAGTATTCCGTTTCCTGATACTCATCAAGGTAACTTTTTTGACGACCGTAGCCTTTGACTTCGGTTACGCTCAATGCCTCGATCGGAGCTCGACGTAAACTCGTCAGAACTTCTTCGGCTAGGTGAGGGCGGATGACTGTGACGATTTGCTTCATGGTTTTCCTGTGTCCCTCAGTCTAACGACCCTTGCCACTCAGAAAAGGCGGTAAAAAGCGTTGGAGGCTAATCCTGCCACAGATTTGTCTCTGTGTCACGTCTTTCTACCAATGTCCTTGCGAAGTGAATTGAATCGTGCGCATTCGCCGAACCACATTTCTGTAGACTGGTGTCAGCTGACAGCAGGGTTGGTCTGCTGAACACGCAAGTGAGCTCGCCTCGAGCAACCTGTTTGAGCCCCCTGTTTGAGCCCCCTGTTTGAGCAACGGGGCTTGAGTGTCCAAAATGGGGCTACCGCATTTGGCGTTCCTTGTCATCGTTTCTCGGAGATTTTCATGCCATGTCACCGTCTTGTGAATTTCATTCGTGTCAACCTTGTCTTCGCGGCATTGGTGCTTGTCATTGTGGCATGCAGCGATGCTGTCGAGCCTGAGGCCCCACCCTCTACTTCGTCGTTGACAAAGGGCAGGCTGGAGTTAGTCGGTGATAACTACTCGTTCACCGAGGGGCCCACTGCTGATGCTTCGGGGAATGTCTATTTTACGGATCAACCGAACGACCGCATTGTTCGTTATAACTTTGCCACGGGAGAATTGGTTGACTGGCTGAAACCTTGTGGGCGGGCGAACGGTCTGTTCTTCATCGCTCCTGACAAGATGATCGCGTGTGCTGACGCCAATAACGAACTTTGGCAGATTGACATCCGCGATCAAAAGCACCGCGTCCTTGCGGCAGGAATCGAGGGACAAACATTTTCAGGGCCAAACGATTGCTGGGTCGACCATGACGGCGCGGTTTATTTTACTGACCCTCTTTATAAACGCCCCTATTGGACTCAGGTGATTCCTGCAGATAATCCGCGTGGCGTTTACCGGGTCTCGCCTGAGGGTAAAGTGTCAAAGGTGGTGGGTGACTTGAAACAACCCAATGGGATCATCGGTGACGCAAAGAATCGTCAGCTCTACGTCGCTGACATCGGTGATGGAAAAACGTATCGCTATCAGATCGATGAATCCGGGCAACTCACAGATCGTACTCTGTTTTGCGCGATGGGAAGCGATGGGATGACTATGGATGAACAGAGAAACCTATACTTGACTGGCCGAGGGGTAACGATATTCAATCGTGACGGTAAGAAGCTTGAAAATATTGCCGTTCCAAAAGGGTGGACCGCGAATGTCACTTTCGCAGGACCCCAGCGAAAGCATCTGTTTATCACGGCAAAGGATTCCGTGTTTGTCATGAAAATGAATGTTGCTGGTCTGAAATAGATATCTCGTGCGTCTGAATCAGGGGGGGCGTTGATGGTGCTGCATTGGCTAGTGCTGCTTGCGGCAGTGTATCCGGATGTAACTCCGAGTTGCTGAGGACCTGCTATCTGTAAGGATAAATGGGTTGTGTGCAGTCCCGCGTCTCGTTTCGTATTGCTGTCTCCTTGCCATCGACATTCAATGGTTTGTTTGTTGTTCAATCGCATTTTGCCTCACCGTCGATTACATGCCGTCATTTTGTGGCTTGCTGTAGCACTGTTACTGGTGCCCGCTGTGGGAGGCAGGTATCTGAATGCTGACACCGATGGCAAGGCGGTAACGCCCTCGCAGGATTCCGACTCCTTTACCTTTGTCCGTATTCGGTATGACAGTATCGGGGGCTACAATGAATCGTGGTATCGATATGAAGGACGCGACTGGCAACGCTGGGAAACTGATTATCCGCGGGCAGAAAAAAACCTCATCTATCGACTGAATGAATTGACATCGATGAAGATCAATCCTGATCCCATCGTGCTGCGTTTGACTGATGAACGCCTTCTCGATCATCCATTCATTTTCATGAGTGACATCGGTTGGCAACAATTGTCGTCGCCTGAGCGTGCCGGTTTGGAAAGATACCTGCAGCGAGGTGGCTTCTTGTGGGTCGATGACTTTTGGGGGCAGGCAGAGTGGACCAGCTTCATGCAAAACATTGGAACCCTGCGACCGGACTGGACGGTGCGTTCGATTCCTGCTGGTCACCCCCTGCTAGCAATCGTTTACCCGATGAAGCAGTGCCCGCAGATACCCGCACGGATTTTCTATCAGCAAACGGGCATGCCTTGGGATCCGCCGTTTGCACATCGTGCTCCCACTGGCGGTGTCTCTGGGGTGAACCGTGTTCGCTTCATGGGACTGTTTGATAAGCAGGATCGCTTGATGGTGGTTGCAACCCACAACACAGACATCGCAGACGGTTGGGAGCGTGAGGGAGAATCAAAAGAGTTCTTTGAACGCTTTTCGATTGATTCCTACGCCATCACCATCAATATCCTCGTATACGCGTTGACTCACTGATCAGGCGTTACTGATCAGGCGTTACTGATCAGGCGTTACTGATCGATGGACTGCTTGGGGCTGTACTGGTCAAAGCTTGCCTGCAATTGCTCTCGGTCTTGCGACTTACCTTTGGTGACCCGGAAACGATAGCGGAACGTCACTGATTCTCCATTAGCAATTTTGACAACGGTAAAAGGCCCAAAGCGTCCGTAGTCGCGATAGGCTGACCAGCGAGCGCCGTCTGGGTTTGACGGGTGGTTCATGTGCTGCACGGACCACCAGTCATCTCCTATTTGAAAGCTCTCTGCGACCCAAGGTAAGTCAAGATCTTTTTTGGGATCAATTCCTTCTTCGTGAAACGTATAAGCTGCCGATTTGTTTTCGGCGACCTGCTGGGACGGACGAAACTGCACCCCGGCGTGCTCGGGATCACCGTTGAGTTCGACATCACCCTTTATGGCAGTAAGTGTTGAAGTGAAATCGATGACGCTATGCGCGCCGTCTTGTGCTGTTACTTTGTAAGTGCGTTTTTCTTCAAGCACAGGTTTGCCATCGACTCCGATCCAGTCGATCAAGGCTGTGAGTCGGGCGTTCGTGTCTGACGCTTCGGTTTTTGTAAATTCACGATGCTTTTGAACCGTGTTACGGACATGCCAAAGATCATGACTCTTGCCTCCCTGCTTGAGTTTGTTCCAGCCAATGAAGATTCCTCTGTGGTGTGGGAACTTTCCGCCTGCTCCCTTGGTTAGCGTCGTTTCTCCATCGTCGGCAAGAACATGTGCAAAAACCTTCGCAGTATCAAAGGTCTTGGCATCATCCGAAGTATTACGTTCGTACATGTAACGCAAAATCGGCTTGCCATCGGGGGCAATGACATCAGCGTATTTTCCCGCGTTGTCTTTGACTTGAAAAGCGTCGGCAGCCCGTGCAGGGTCAGACACGAGTCCGAGAAGAAAGAGGCCGCAAATGGTGTGTTTGCAAAAAGTCATGGTGCGGTACATGGAGGGTTCCGGCATGGAGAGGAGGGGATAGCGTATGCAATCTGCACGTCAGGCATTCTAAAGCCCGTTGTTGTCTTCGACAAATGGATTTGGCTGTCTGCAGTTGGATTCACCCCGTTGGTGCAAGTTGAACCGGGATTTTTCAGGTGACAGGCAAGCCTCAGCGACGACGCATGGAGCAAGGTCATTAGCAGTGCTTCAGGCTGATTTCACTGGGTCGTTTTTTCACTGGGTCGTTTTTTTACTGGGTCGTCCAATCGTGGGCTTCCTGCATGATGCTGTGATTGAT
Source organism: Rhodopirellula sp. (assembly GCA_002690925.1). Lineage (GTDB taxonomy): Bacteria > Planctomycetota > Planctomycetia > Pirellulales > Pirellulaceae > Rubripirellula. The sequence goes on along the minus strand of NZGD01000271.1, from coordinate 26,048 downwards.
TTTTAGTAGCTTGGATTTCAGCTTTTCGAGCAACTCGGGGTTTTCCGCTGCAAGGTTGTTCATTTGCTGCGGATCATTCGAAAGATTGAACATTTGGAAATTGCGATATCCGCCAGATCTGATTTTTGGAATCCATGCTTCCTGAAACATGTTGTCTTTCGAAAGCTCGTAATCAGGTTCCGCGACCAGTGAGTAGTCACCATCCCGCATCGCAACGATTGGCCTTGATTTTTGAAGGTGCCAAAAAAGAGGCTGGTTCCGTTGCCAGTTCTCTGGCTGTCCTCTCAGGATTGGCGTCAGGTCAGTACCGTCCAGATGCCGGTCTGGTTTTTCTAGTCCCAGTAAGCCACAAACAGAAGGGAGGACATCGACCAAGCCGGCAGGCGTTGAGGACACCGTGCCGCTTTTGATTACACCGGGCCACACAAACAGGCCAGGAACTCGGATGCCTCCTTCCCAGTTCATTCCCTTGCGACCTCGCAACCCGCCAGTTCGATCGTCACGGTAGCTCCCATTGTCCGAGGCATAGATGATGAGCGTGCGGTCTGTGACACCAAGTTCCTTGAGTTTGTTCAGCAGACGCTGAATAGCTCTGTCTGTATTGTCGATGGTGGCAGAATAGATGGCAGCTCGATTGTTGACAGGACCATAATCTTTGACGATCGAGTCGGGGGCAGCGATTGGCGCGTGAGGCTCATGGAACCAGACGTTCAGGAAGAATGGTTGAGGTGTATCGCCCCGTTGGTCAAGCCACGCGATTGCTTCGTCGGCCACAATCTGGCAGGAGTAGCCCTCTGTTTCTCCGACTGGCTTCCCATTTCGGATGAAGTTGTTCGGGTTCTTGTGACTCGGCTCTGCATTGTTCCAAGTCGCAAACCAGTGATCAAAACCGTGCTGATCCGGGGTTGGCTTGGCATGAGCTTGTGTAGGTAGTCCCAAGTGCCACTTGCCGATGTGAGCAGTGGCGTAACCAGCGTCCTTGAGTATTTCTGCCAAGGTAACTTCACGACGTAATAGATGTGATTTTTGACTCGCGTCATGGATCCAACTGTAGACACCTGTCCGAATGTGATGCCGCCCCGTCATCAGCGTTGCTCGTGACGGTGAACAGACGGCGCATCCAGAATAGAACTGGTTGAAACGCATGCCTTGGGATGCCAGTCCGTCCAGCGTTGGTGTCTTCACGGGGCCCCCGTAGCAGCCAATGTCCCGATACCCCAAGTCGTCCGACAGAAGCAGAAGAACATTTGGCTGTTCTGAAGGCGATTGGGCGAATGTGACCTCAGAGAAAAAACAGACCAGAACTTTTAGCAGGATAATCTGGAAGCCATGGAGTGGCCGCAAACTTGAGTGTGTCATTTGTGGTTTCGAAATGGAGCGGTGTATTGCTTGGACGGCAATTGTAGCTTCTTGTCGCAGTTTCTGCCGAAGTCTGCTCTTTCGAAATTCACGTCGGTCACTGTTGGACCCAAGCTGAAAATCCATGTCCAGGGTTTTCATGCCGAGCTGTAACTTTACTATTCCTTCGTGTGCCCGCAGTATGGCTGGGTGTGAGGAAGGTTGTCTGTGCTCACGGGTTAAGAACGCAGCAAAGCCAATGGGGCTTGCTTGGGCTTGCAGCCATGATCAAGGTGCTTTTTGTTTCGTTGAAGTGAAACGCGTCTTCGTTTTTGTGCACACGGGCCGCTACTCGTTAATCAGGCAGCGGCGAGCACTCAAGGTCACTGAAGACTGCATGCGTGTTGACCACACGCATGCCAATGCTTCCGCGATCATAGGTCGAATCTTGAATCGAGATCATATTATTGCCATTCAGACTTACGGTGAACTGATCGCCTTTGCACGTCACGACAAGGCGTTGTTTTTTCTTTGCATCAATGGCGTGTCGTTTTCTTGCCAACTCTATCCAGGTTTCGCCGTCCGTTTTCCCAAAAATGATGAGATTGGTACTGGGGATCAATCCCGCAAAGTAGCCACGTTGAGCGTCGTAGCCGATGGACGGCCCCGTTGTGCGAAACAATAGTCCTGCGTCTCTGGCATTACTTCGATCCAATAGATCAATCGTGACTGCGATCTTCAGATCATTCGGCATCTGGTTGTCGAAGACCAGTTTCTCACCACTGCGGAATTCATTCACTGGTTCGTCGGGAATGACACCGAGTGCGAATCCATTGCGGGTCGGCGTAGCATATTGATGATGGCCAAAGTAACTGAAGTTTTTGGGAGCAGTCTTTTTCCGAAGTGATTCAGTGACAATCTGATTGACCGGGAACGGTTGTTGTCCTTGGGGACGTAGGGTTGCCGAGCCTGCTGTTAAAGCCTGGCCAAACAATGGAAAGCCCCGTTTTCCTGTTTTCATCGGTTGTACGAATACTGTTCTTCGCCAACCCGCATCGCGATCCCGTTTGGCATGATAGATATGCCACTGTTCACTTCCATCGAGTGAATTGACAAAGCAGGAATGTCCAACACCAATCGTGGAATCATTACCGGTAAAGACAGGTGTCGCACGTTTCTGCCATGCGTTTGGATCGAGTGGATCGTCGTCGGTGAGTTCCAGAAGACCCAGCTTGTAGGTGGGCAACCACGATGCTCCGCAGGAAAAAGTAACGAAGGTTCGCCCCTCCGCCTGGAAAATTTGTGGCGCTTCGTTCAAGCCTCGACCTCGAGCGTTCGTCGCTGCGTCAGCCACATATTGTGTGAACTCCCACAGGTAGTCATCGTTGCTGCACAAGCGTATTCGTGGTCCAGCCAACTCGGTTGGCGATTTCATGGGGGCAATGTAGAGGTACTGCTGGTCGGTTCCCGCTGCATCCCAGCCCGACCAGATCGCATACCGTTTTGAATCGTGCTCAAGCACGGTAACGTCGATTGCCCACAGATTGGGGCTTTTCCCGTCTTGTCCCTCACCGGTGGCCAGAGGTCCATGAAGTGAGTACGGCCCTAGTGGATCTTCGGTTTTACTTTCGAGGACATACGACAGATGGTTGGCGTTGTCGCCATCAGAAGCAGCGAAGTAGATATACCATCGGTCGTTGAAGAAGTGAAGTTCGGGAGCCCATACTTCTTTCGAATAAGGGCCTGTTGCCGGAGCTTCCCAGACGATGTGCTTTTGCCCCATGGATTCGAGGCGGTCTGACGTGTGAACCGCGATTGCCCGATTGCCTTCAGAGAGGCACCATAAGTAACGGGGCGAATTCGGGTCGCGCGTTACCCATGGGTCGGCGCCCTCGCCAACCGGATTGACGAACAGATTCTCAGCAAGCGGTGCATCTGTCATTCCCCCGCTTTTGGAACCCGGCACCGCCGCGTCGGCTGGCATGTTCTGGTTCCAGTGTAATACTGAAGCCAGAAGAGTTTTCGCTACTTCGGGACGCGTATTGATAAGGTTTTTTTGTTCGCCGATGTCCTGAGATAGGTCGAAGAGTTGCGGTTTGCTGCCATCGAAGTTGACGAGGAATTTCCATTGGCCATCACGGACTGCCAAATCCGGATTGTCTTCGCGTCGATCACCGGGGCGATCAGGAGGTCGCCGCCAGAAGATCGGTTGCGAACGGCTCGCCTGTGATTTCCCCAGCAAGGTTGCCGCTAGCGGTTCTCCGTCGAGTTCTACCCCCGTTGTTGGTGACACCTGAGTGATTGGATAAATGGATGCGTTGATATCCATCGCACACAAAATTGATTCGGTATTGATAGTTCCCGTTGCGTCCCGGTTGATCAGGCCGGGCCCCCAGACAATCAGCGGCGATCGAATACCCCCCTCATAAAGCCATGTCTTGGAACCACGTAGGGGATCTGATTGACCAGCCCCATCTTCGTGACCATTGTCAGACGCAACGATGATCAGTGTGTTGTTTCGAAGTTGCTCGTCGTCGCGTACTCTTGAAAAGAGTCTCCCCAACTGTTGGTCCATCGCGTCGAGTACGGCATAGTACAGTTCACGCTTGCTGCCGTCGGATGCAGCGCGAAGTCGCTGCGGAGGAAAGAATGGTGAATGAACGTCATCTGGCCAGACATTGAGATAGAATGGTTGGTTGTTCGCTACAGATTCGTCGATGAAATCTATCGCATGATCTGTGAATTCAGCAGTGATGATCGAACGGTCTAGCCAGCGAATGGGGCCCCTGCCCAAGTTGGCAGATCCTAAGTCATGATGCTTGGGTGGTTTCCCGTCATAAGAGTCTTTCAATGGTAGGACACGAGGGCCAAGGCCCTCAAAGTTCGTGAGCGATTGGTCAAACCCATACTCACTGATCAATGGGGCATCGCCGACATCACGTTGTCCTCCCATATGCCACTTGCCGAAGTGTCCTGTCGCGTAGCCAGCTTGGTTTAGCTGTCGTGACAACATGGGAGCCGAGAGATCTAACCATTGTGCCATGCCGCGATCATGATTCGATCTGCGATTGTTCAGGTAGGAGGTGATTCGCCAACGCTGCGGGTACTGGCCGGTAGCAAGAGCAACGCGCGATGGTGAACAGATTGGCGAGTTGACATAAAAGTTGGTGAAGCGAATCCCCTCGGATGCTAATCGATCAATGTGCTCAGTCTCGACCTGTTTGCCGGCGAAACAGGACAGGTCAGACCAGCCCATGTCATCAATGAAGACCATGATGATGTTGGGACGCTCGGATTGTGCAGGTTGCGGCGTGAGCGATTGAGGAGCTGCCTGGACGCTTGGGCGACTGAGTAGGCAACCCATAACAAAAAGCAGAAAAAGACAGCCGTTGGAAGGTTTAGAGGCGGTGTTCTGGACGTTCATTGTTGACCTCGGAATGCGGATGTCTTCCGGTGTTTCATTCCCGATGCACACCGCCAAGTTTCAGGCCGTGTTAGAATTTTAACATTAGAATGCAAGTTCGTGAGGTTTTGCTCCACCTCGAGAATTCGAAGCAAGTCCACCAAAAAACGTCGCGTGTCTTTCAAGTAGTCGATAGCCGACGTCGTAAATTCGGCTTGGAGTTTTTGTGTTGGGCTCAACCGGAGGGTGTGTTGAGCAGGTTTTTCAGTTGTGATATTGATTGATTCAACTGTGAGTGATCACTGTCGGTGGCTTGGTTCTAAAATGCAAAAATTGCATAAATTCCAAGCACCAGCAGAATCAATGCTGCACCGACGAAGGGAGCTGGCTTCCACGGTGTCAGGTCAACCAGACCTTTGTCTTCCTGAACGTATGGTTCACTTCTTTTCATGCCCAGGGCACTGAGTGACAATTGCAGGACAATTAGCAGAGCGAAGACAGCACCCATGTAGTGAAACGGGCTCCCAAAAGAGTCTGCCAACCAACCATCAATCTCATTGCTCTTGTCTTCACCCGTGAAAAAAGTACCGACGACCATCAATCCGAGTCCAACCAACAAGGTGATCAGGGCAGACATGCCATCGGCATACCGGTGGAACATCCCCACCATGATGATGGCAAGCAGTGGGATGAAGTAGACACCGTTGAGTGTCTGGAAAAATCCAAAAATTGCTTCTTGGCCGTAGAAGATCAAGGGTGCCGCAATCACAGCGAAGATCGCAACGATGAAACTGCAAATTTGGCCAGAGCGTACCACCGATTTGGTGGATGCTGTCGGATTCAGATATTTCTTGTAGACATCAAGCGAAAAAAGAGTGGCAGCAGAGTTCAGTACTGAGTTGAATGTCGAGAGGATCGAGCCTACCACAACAGCAGCGAAGAAACCCAGCAGCCACTTGGGTAGTACTTGACTGACCAGCGCGCCATAGGCTCGATCTGCGATCCAGTTGCCATCGTCATTTTTTCCGACGGCTTGCACCATCTCAGGGTCGCTGATCCCGATGACTAAATAGGCAGCGATGATACCCGGCAGAACCAGAATCAGCGGCGCGAGGATCTTGAAGAAGGCAGCCAGAAGGACGCCTTTCTGACCCTCTGCAAGATTCTTGGCACCGAACGTTCTTTGGATGATTTGCTGATTTGTGCACCAATAAAAGAAGTTCAGCAGCAGCACGCCGGTGAAAAGCGTCGGCCAGTGAGTTCCCTCATCAGCTGTGCCAATCGAGTCAAATGCATCAGGGTCTTCTGCTTTGATCTTTTCAAAGGCTCCCATGAAGCCGCCCTCGTCACCAGCGACAACTTGCAGTGAAAAGAAAGTGATCATCAGGCCGCCGATCAACAGTCCTGCACCATTGAAAGTGTCAGATACCGCGATTGCTCGCATTCCACCCCAGATGGCATATCCACCACCCAAAACCGCAATGAAGATGATCACACCCCATATCGCGGTCAATTCATTTGGAATGTTCAGCATTGTTTCCAGATCGAGCATTCCATTGAGGCCGCGGGCACCAAGAAATAAAACGAAAGGAAGCAAAATCAGCATGTAAGCAACGATGAAGATACCAGCCGTCAGCGCCCTGACTGATGAACCGTAACGCTCTTCAAGGAATTGTGGAATCGTTGCAATTCCTGATTTCAAGTATCGTGGTAAAAAAACCAGAGCCAATACTACTAGCGACATGCCAGCGATTACTTCCCAGCACATCACTGATAATCCATCATTGAATGACCCAGCATTCAGGCCGATCAGTTGCTCTGTCGATAAATTGGTTAGCAGCAGCGATCCTGCGATAAAGATTCCCGTCAAACTTCGGCCAGCAAGAAAGTAACCTTCGTCGGTGTTCAAATCAGACGCACGGGTGAACCACCAGGTGAGAGCAATCACAAGTCCAGTGAAAAATAGAAATGAGAGGAGTGTCATGGACAGCATGGTGGTTTTTCCAAACTTGAGCAGCGATGCTTCTTGAACATCGCAACGAAGTGTTCATTGTGGGTCAGGGAACGGTTGATCAAAACACCGTGTTCCAGATGCAACGCGGCGATCCATCACGAAAACCAAATTGAGTTTGTATTGGTAGCCTGAAGTAAGTGGTTATTCCTTGGGGCCGCCCAGTCAGCAGGGCATGTTTGGGAAATTACCATTGTCGCCGCCCCTGCAATATACTCGCTTCGTTGGCTGTTTATCAGATGTCAATGAAACCAACTGAAAACTACTTTTTTACGTGGCCGATGCGTGCACGGTGAAATCTGATTCAGCTGAGCTTTTTCACTGTCTTTAAGTGACTGCCTTGGATGGGCTCACATTGCAATTCGGTCTGCAGAATCTAGCGAAAAGCTTCGAGTTTTTCCTGTTTCATCGGCTTGCCAACAATATCGTGAATCCAGATCCAGACAGGTCAACCAGCCTTTTCGTGCTGCTGCCGTGTCAATGCAGATGGCGTGACCAATGTCTTTGGGATAACCGCTTCGTTGGGGCGTGTGTCCGCAAATCATGATCTTCCCTGATTGATGGGGTTTGACATCGACAAACTTCTTCCAAAACAACATGCGGTCAGTTTGATCCTCGAGCGTTAGGTCTTCGCGTGCGTTTGCGTGAACACAAAAATGAGTGTCGTTTTCGTAGAAATCTTTCAGCCCGCTTTGCAAAAATGCACGATGTTCGGCCGGAATTTGGTCGATGCTTTGCACGTTGTACGAGGCTAACATCTGGTCACCACCAAAACCCAGCCATGTCTCGCGATCCAACTCGGATGCGATGGCGGCCTGAAAGACACACTCGTGGTTGCCGCGCAAGGCGGTCAAGCGTCCCTTTCCCTGACGATTGATCAACCACTCCATGACCGAGCGGGAATCTGGTCCGCGGTGGATATGATCACCCAAGGTGATGATATGGTCATCTGGCTTGAATTCTACAAACGCCTCGAGTGTTCTCAGGGCGTGATAACAGCCGTGTATATCGCCAACCGCGAGTGTTCGCATCGTTGACCCCTGCTCTCCATGTACCTGGTGACATTGTACGATCGAAGCTTCCGTTCTTTCAGCAGGCAGTCATGAGTGGTTTACGGGACTGAGCCTGTTTCGAGCTTGCGGGGATATTCTAACGTTTTCCTGACGTGGGGTGTGCCACTGACAATCGAACGACGGATGTCTATTTGCGCGTTGTTGGCTGGTTGTTGGCCTGTTGAATGGCAGGCACGATCGCCAGAGACTCACTGACACCTGCCATCATTGTATGCAGGTTCTGCACGTTGATAGTTTTCAGTGTCGCTACCGTTCGCATTTTCGGAGAGAAGGGAACTGAGGTTCCTTGTGGGATTGTAACCAAGGCAAATCGGTTGGCTGTGGGAATGTTGGACAACAGGGGCCCCTTGGATACATGGATGGCGCGATCTTCTGTGTAGTTGGGTGGCAGTAGCTGCATATTGTTGCATGCAACCGTGTATCGGCCGCTCTTTGTATCATTCAATGACCAAACGAGAACACCTAGCTTTCCTGATGCGGGTGATGCCCAGACAAAGTAACGCAGAATTTGTTTCTTATGTTTATCATCAACAAGCATGTTGGTAGGTACATCGAAAATGATCATGCGGCTTGTGCGTGCGACCTGAGTGATTCCATTCAGGTCCTTCTCGTTACCCTTGAGGATTCCGCGTTCGATCATTCCCAGTTTGAGTCCCAGTTCGTTAGCAGAGCGAGGGGTTACCACGACCAGCTGACCATTGATATTCATTGAGATGCCAACACCAAAATGGTCTAGCAGGTAGTCGGTACGATCGTGGGTGGTTACCGTTCGGACATTGGCAAGTGCCGTGAAATGAAACATCCCTGCATACTGTTTCGCATATTCGGGCAGGCTGTTGATCTCTCCCGCTGCTAATCGGGGCATGGCGATTGTCACGACATGTGAGAATCCAGATTGTTGTGGGTTGGCTACCAAAGTGCCCGGCAATAAACGAGATACCGGTTTTCGTAGCATGTCGACACTAGGAACTGATGGGGCGTTAAAGGTGCCGGGTGGTCCGGCTTGCACACTTGGCCCGTGTGGGTAGATCAGTACGAGGATACAGACGACGAAATACAAGCTCGTGCAGAGCCAACAGGTGCTTTGAAGTGGCCATGGAACACGCGGTCGATGTTTTGATCCGTGTTGCGCAAGTCTGTTTTGATCCATTAATGGAGAATCAATCACTGACATCTGGTTCTTCCTTGAATGCCCAGTCAGGTGTTGTTGCAGACGAATCCTGACAGAAAAGCAGGAATCGCGATTTCTAGATCCTATCGGTTTTCGCGAAGGTCGGTCAACGGAAACCGCCTGCCAGCGTTATGGAGTACCATTTCCCCGTGATTTGCGGGCATTGGTCTCCGTGCTCAGCTTCGTAACTCGCGTCTCACGTGATTTGTCAGTTGAAAATGCCGGTGTGCAAATGAAAATGCCGGTGTGCAAAACGATTTTTGAAGGTTGCGAGCTTGGGGCATGGGGCAGTCGGGAGAAAAGCTTGCAACCAAAAAAAGCCTGTTCTCCCATGAATGGGGAACAGGCTTTCGTTCGGTGCGCGAGTGGGGCGTCGGGTTCGTTCGAACCTTAAGACGACGCACGCAATCAGTCGCGGACGATCGTGCGACCATGAGGGGTGATCACCACGTCTACCATGTGGCCACAATCACCGAAACTGAATGTCATGATCTTTCTGCCAAAAATACTAGGGCGGCAGCAAACCAGTGCAGGGCCTGCCTCGGCACAGCAAGCTGGGACACACGCAGTGACTTCATAGCTGCAGCCGGTGCAAGGATCTTCAATGCACCAAGTGACTGCAACGGGTGGGGGAGGTTCGCAGCAAACTGGTTCGCAGCAATCCACGGGTGCACAGCACCGACTCATGAAGCCAAAGCAACCCGCCTCTGCCTCTATTGGGGCAGCGAACGACAGCAAGGCCACAGCCATGCATCCTGTGATCAATCCACGCAAAGTGTTCATCTGTCTCTCTCGTGTTGTAAGGTGGAAAACCGTCAATTTCTCCTATCTTTGCTAGTCGTTTCAAAATGTGCAACCGTCAGGGTTGCTGCAATTTGAGTCTGCATCGATTTGGGGCAGTAAAATCGTAAGAAACGGTCTGGACTAAACATTTTTCGCGAGATTTTGCCTGAGTTTTAAGATCTGGCAGCAAGTAGTCCAGCCAAGAAGACTACCTAGCACTTGGCGGGCGCCAATCATTCTCGCGGGTGGCGTACGAATTTGTTGCGTGCATCGAATCTGCCCCCCATCCTTTATTGTGACGAGAGCGAAAGCCGTTGGCTAAGAATAGACGAACCGCCTTACCCACAAAGCCGTGCAAAATGTGTGGTCGGGCTTTCACTTGGAGACGCAAGTGGCAGCGGTGCTGGGATGAAGTGAAGTACTGCTCCGAACGCTGCCGGCGTCAGGGAAAAAGTGCTTCAAAAGCGGACTCGTGACGACCAAAAAGTTTCGACTGCTTCCGCTTTGAATCCAACAGCCCCGTTGGAGTGATACGAACACCCGTCGGGAACTCGCGGCAGCCATCAACGCAAAAAAATTCGGCAGAAGTTACCGAGAGACCTAGGGCGCAGAGATGTCGCGAACCGTACCTTTGGCAATCCACGCACAATAAGCTGGTGCCACAGTGTCAGCGAATTTGTTTGGATTGATCTTGATCGAACGGTTTGCCCGACTTTGATCGGGCGGCCTTCCTATGCCAACATCATTGTCTGCTCCGCCGGCCGAGTGATTTTCTGGGATGCAATCGCGGTCAAAAACATGAGTTGCTTTAGTTGCAATTGTTTGTTCCCAGCCAGTCGCCGTCTTACTTCTTTCTCCGCCGGACTCCAGCTCGCTTGGATTGAAGTTCGTTCCAGAGTCAGTTCGTTGAAGTCTTGCTCGTTACTCATTTTTTCCCCACGCATGTGTTTCTCTTCTGCTGTGCATTGTTACAGAGAGGCAAGCACCTTCTTAGCTGCCAGCAGTCTTCCTGTTTGCTCACTGACTTGTTCACGGACTGCATTGATTTGCGGAGGAAATCATGCACGCAGGCAGGGTTTGAAACATAAGGGTGAAAAGCAGACTTTTCTTCGTTTTGCCTATCTTTCCCTTGTTGCCAATTTGGTTGTGTTTTGGGGCTTCGTCGTGTCAGGGTTTGAAATAAGTTGAAAATTGCAGAGAAAAGACGGGCTTGATTTACAGGAATGCCATCACGTCAGACTGTGGAAACTGATAGGGTGAAAGTCTTGTCGACTGCTTCGAACGACTGATCATGGGTCGTGTTTCTTAGCAGCGATGTATCATTGCTTCAAGTTGCACAACAAGGCTTGCTGATAAACAGGGCAGAGGATGCCTGAAACCGCAGTTAGGAGAGACGGATAGATTGAGAATCTTTTCTGTTTTCTGCGCACACTTTTTGATACACAACGTATGAAACGTTGTGGAACAGTGGAGACGAGGGAATGAATAAGCCATCCCATGAGGTGCACAAAATTAATATCGAAGGTGATCAATTCGTAGTGCAGGGCCAAGAGGGGCAACGCCTGTATGCTGGCTCGTACCAAGAGGTCGAAATCTGGCTTGATCAGCGTGAAAACGTGATGCGGCCGCGAGTCTCTGGGCGACGACGCGGAATGCTGCTACAGAGCATTCTTAAGGCGGTTCGCCGCACCGCTTAGTGATGCCGGCAGGCTCAGGTTTCTATGATCAAATGTTGGTTTCTAAGAAGTCTTGGCATTCGATAATGCGGCGTATTGCCGAGAACTTCGTTCATCGGGATGGATGTCGTAGCATTCAGGATGATGGGACTGCCGGGTTGGGGATCCCGTAACCCAGTGCCAACAACGAGTGCCCCAACCCCTTGCGGCATGTCGTGTCACACTGCTTCCAATGTCCGGGGTATAAGGAGGTATTTGGTGCCCAAGTTGAACAAACTGCTCTGTGTTCAAAGTTCAAAGCAAGGTTCAAAGTTCAAAGCAAGCGTTCCGTGTTCAAGGTAAGCGTTCCGTGCTGCTGGCAGTGAATCAGTCATTGAGCCTGATTCGCTACGGTGCCTGCCATTGTTTTACTGCTTCTACAGGATAGGTCAGCATCAGGATATTGAGCATCAGGCTGTCGCGAATCCATAGCACGCTTCCAATCTCACACGCGATGAACACTGCCACGCCCACCTTCCAATTCGTCTTTCTGACCAGCAGCACACCAAGTAGGCAGACACCATAGTCGCTCATGGAGTTCATGATACTGTCACCAAAATAATCAAGCGAAATGGTAGCCTCCCGGTATCGATTGATCATGAAGGAGGTATTTTCCAGGATTTCCCACGCCGCTTCGATCAGAGCTACGAGTATGGTGCAACTTTGAACAGAAAGCCAACGACCCCAGCAGACTTGCAGGATCAGCAATAAGCCAATGCCATGTTGGAAATGTGACAGCGAATAGGGGTCAAGCAGGTGTTGTGAATTATGCGAACTCCAGATGTCCCACGACCATGGCGCGTAATCACCTACTTCGCACCACCAAACACGACCCATCAGAACCAAGGTCATGCATGTGGTAATGGCGATCGCTATCAGCGCGTAAGCTACGTTTCGGTCAGTTAATGTTTTTTGCATCGCCCCTCAATCTAGCAGACTCTCTTGATCCTCGTGTTTACGAGAGTGTTGCCGAGTCCGGTTTTTTTGCCTCATGACTGTCAGGAATCACCGTTGATGAGACAAGCGCAATGATGGTTTGTCCTTCAATAGGTTGCAGTTGGTGTTCCACAGTATTGACGGAAAGATTTTTTAACTCATCGATCACACACAGTAGTTTTGCACCATTTTGATAATGCTCAGTGAAATCACGATAAGTGTAATTTTCGGAGAGCGTGGTGGTTTTGAAGGTTGCCCCGACCGCGTGAAAGTCTTCCATTTTTGAGTAAGTAAGTTCAGGGTCAAACAGCTCACGCCCCATAAGATTTCGTGTCAGTCCACGCCGGCTGTGTTGATTTTGCTTGCGGAACGCTAACTGGTATAGATTGGCACTGCCGAAAAGTGTCTGGCATTCTCGTACGGCAAGCGAGTTGACTTCATCGTTTTGCGTGAGAGCCATCAGCTTTCCAATCCCGTTCAATACAAGATCTTCTCTGACATGTTCATTGAGGATGTTTGCGCAGACCGCGTCCAATCCGGCGATTTTTGCTTTCGCTACCTTGTTGTAGTTGGTGTCCACAAGCAGCACGGGCAAACCAAGCTTTTTAAGCTCCTCGGCGAAATCCCGCGTCCAAGCATCTGCACCTGCAATCAAAACTCCGTCATTCCTGTCTTGCGAAAGACCAAGAATTTTTGCCAAGGGAGAAGCGGCGAGACCATAGGTGGCTACGGTTCCGAAAATTACCAGGAACGTTACTGTGTCCAAATGATGTGCATTTTCGATCGCACGACTTGCAGGCAATGACTCCATCTCAAGTGCAAATACGCTGCTCACAGCTGCTGCTACGATTCCTCGCGGGGCCATGCCTGCAATGAAAGCCTTCTCTCGAAGGTTCAGAGAAGTTCCGATCAGCGACAGGTAGACGGAGACGGGGCGAACCAGAAAAATTAAAACAGCTAGAAATGCGAGCCCTGGCAGTCCTATGGCAAGGACTTCATCGATGTTGACTCTCGATCCAAGCACGACAAACAGACAGCCAATCAAAAGGGTCCGTAAATTTTCCTTGAACTCAATGATGGATTCAACATTCAAGCTATTGCTATTGGAAAGCCATAGACCAAGTACCGTGACCGAGATAAGGCCGGATTCACTCGCTATCTGATCGCTGATGGCAAACGACAGCAAACCGATGGCCAAGGTGGCAACACCTTGAAGATGATCTGGAATCAGGTAATGACGAAATGCGGATGCAAGTATCAGACCGCCTGCAATGCCAAGACCGGTACCCACTAATGCTGTTTCCACAAGCATGAACACTGCCGAACCGAGGCTCAGTTGGTCCATGTGCATCATCAATTGGTCAAACACGAGTACAGCCAGCACTGCACCAATGGGATCAATCACAATACCTTCCCATTTCAACGTTGTGCTCACGCGTTTACTAGGCCGTACCTGTCGCAGTAGCGGTCCGATGACCGTTGGACCTGTCACGACAAGAATGGCACCAAGCAAAAAGCTCAAACGCCAGCCAAAGTTGAGGATGTAGTGGGCGCCGAGGGTGGCTCCCACGCAGGAAATTCCCGCACCAATGGTGCATAGGCGAAAGGCGGCATGCCCAGCTTCACGCAATTCCTTGAGATTGAGTGACAGGCCACCCTCCAGCATGATGACTGCAACCGAAAGTGAGACCAGTGGAAACAGCAGGCGTGGGCCTGACTGTTCGTTTCCGGCAGTCAGATGCTGCAAAAAGTCATCTGGCTGAATGAAGTGGCCAAGCGCCATGCCAAATACAAGAAGCAGCAGAATACCGGGCAGGCGTGTTCGCCACGCGATCCATTGGGCAGTGAGTCCGAGTGCAGGAATCATTGCAAGGTAGAGCAGGAATTCCATCTGGCAAAATCAGGTAAACGTATTGTAGTGGGATGAGGGCAAACGAATGCCCTCTGATAACAGATGTAAAAGAAGTTTGAGGTCAGCAGTCGATTATTTGAGATGCTTCTTGAAAAAAGCGGATGTGGCTTTCTTCGTTCGTTCGCGTTCCTCGATGCCCCAGTTATCGCCATGGTCGGCATTTATCAACATTTCGACACGCCCAGGAATTTTGCAACGTGTCATTGCTGTGACCATTTTGATGGCTTGGCTGAAGGGTACGATTGGGTCCATTGTGCCTTGGAAAAGTAGCATGGGGGCGTCTTCTGGACTCACGTAAGTCAACGGTGACGCCCGACGGTAAGCTGCTGGTTTTTCTTCTTGTGAACCACCAATGAACATGGAAACCAACGGCACACTCTCATTCGGAATGTCTTTTGCATCCAGTTGCGTGGGACCAAAGTATGAGACGACTGCCTGAACCTTGCTCGATTCATTGGGCCAGCCCCCTGCGCCTTCGAGGCCATCTTTTTTGTCCAAGGTTCCGAGCATCATCGAAAGGTGGGCCCCTGCTGAATAACCCAACGCACCGATGTGGTCGGGATCAATGTTGAATTTTTTAGAGTTCGCACGAAGATAACGAATTGCGCATTTTGCATCTTCGACCTGAGCAGGAAATAGATGATTTGGAGCGAGGCGGTATCCAATGGATGCTGAAACATAGCCCTGCCTGGCAAAATGTTTGATATCCTCGGTATGCAGAGACTTATTTCCCTTCATCCATGCTCCACCATGAATCACCACAATGCAGGGTACTGGTCCGCTTGTCTTCTCTGGAAGCGCGATGTCCATGCGTAGTGTCTCATCACTCTGGCTGTACGCGATGTCGGACTTGGTCGTTATCTTGTCAGCAGCAGACAGGGGGACGGCAATCAAAAGTAAACCAGAAATGATGGACCACATCGCGGAATGTTGAATGCTCATCGAAGTGTTACGCCTGCTTGCTTTGTAAAGTACGAAAAGAACGGCAGCCTCTTGACGAGGTATTCCGGTAAATATGCATTCTGCACGCATGATTTTAGTTGATTGCAGACATGTTTGGGACATTGCTTCATGAGCTGCTGTTTTATTCACGCTTGCCGTTTTGTAAAAGTCACGCTTGCCGTTTTGTAAAAGTCACGCTTGCCGTTTTGTAAAAGTAAAGTGCGGCTGCTTCAGTAACGGGTCGGTAGGTTGGCCCAGAAAAATGAGATGTGGGGCGGAACAAAAAATATTCGCACAAAGATCTCTGCGGTACAGTGCGGGATTCAAGCCCATCCTGAACATCGGTATCACTATTTTTCCCATTCAGACCTCTGCTTTTCACCACACATACTTGTCCTCCGTGAAGAAATAAACTTTCAGCCAATCAGGGCAGACGACGGGCGCGGATGAAATGTTCTGTTACCGATGACCTCAGTGATTCGCAAACGTGTTACGCAGGGATGGTGAAAGTAATCGATGCAGTAAATGGGAATGTTTTGGTATTATCAATGAGAGTGTTTCGGAAAATACAACGAGTATTTTGAATCTGGAAATGATGAGCTTGGTGAAGTTGGCAATGACAAAGAGTTGAGCGATGCTCGGGTTTCCTAGTAAGTCTGGTATTTGAATTCCGTGGTTCTTGGCCGGTGGCAACGCATCAGGCCCGGTTGCGTGCGTGATAAGTTCGCTTTCGGTATCGAATTTTGAATCGCGTTTCAGAGGGTGTCAGCCTTGATGTTGTTTTCACGTAACTCCGCTGGGGGTAGACCTGAAACCACAGCTGTAGATGCGACAAGCAGATTGCTCGGTGATCGATCGGTATTCACAGCACCACTGATCTGGTTTATTTCCTTGTGGCTCACCAAAAGTGGGTGCACCGTGGGCTGGTCGGGGCAATGATGTGTTCCGACACATGCTTCGTTGCCACCTCTCCCGAAATGCTCAAATTGCCCGCTGGTGTCGAACCATGGATGGGGAGGGCGGAGAGCTTCGGGAGAGGGAGAGGTTGGAGGGAGAGGTTGGAGGGCAGAGGTTGGAGGGCAGAGGTTGGAGGGCAGAGGTTGGAGGGCAGAGCCTGGGAAGGGTGGAAAACGGAACCTGACATCCAGAAAATAGGAGGTCAAAAAGGGAGGGTGGATTTTTGACCTCAAGCATGTCGCGGGCTTTACCTAGCGAGGGTTGATGAAAACCGGCACAACAATGGTGGGCGGTGCGTAGCGACTATTCATCATTGGCATCGGGCTCCAGCGAGGACGGAGTGGTTCTCGTCCCAGCCACCGGTTGTATTCCATTCGAGCCATTCGCTGATTGGCTTGGTAGAGAGCTCGTTGCTGCCGGAGCTCGGCGACTTTGTCTTTTGAAATCCTCCGGTCTGACTGACTTGGAGCAGGGCTATCAAAAAAGATCTTGTGCTGAAGTTTGGGGACACCGGTCACGGCAGGGGGAGCCGAAGGGACAAACACTTCTTCCGCGACTGGTGTGGCAATCTGCTCCGGAACGATGACTGGGTTTTGGATGTTTTCGCTGGGAATAATTGCTTGAGCCGCAGGAAGTGGTTTGGACGGAGCTAGCTCGGGATTTACCGTATCTTCCGCAGGTGCCGTTGCCGGTACGAATGGATTCGATTTTGCCACCTCGGAAGCTATGTCGGCCCCCAGATTTTCATTGAATTCTTCGCCCGGAATCATGTCGCGACCAGGAATCGCTTGAGCGTTGGATGCTTGTTCTTTGACCGGCTCTGAGTCTTGGGCGTAGGCACGCCTTCCGTTCAAAGGAGAGGATATGGTGGCGAGGACGATCAAGACCGCTGGCAGGGATTGGCATGCATTCATGGCAAAACACGCGTTTTGGGTTGGGGGTGGGGCTTGAGTAAGCTGTACTGGTTCCATCGGAGGCTAAGGTCGAATAACTCCAGCCGTGACGCAGAATGTTGCCCAATCCCACCCCCAAAGTGATTAAAGAATCGGATTATTTCGGTCATCCCCTTTCATTTCGCGTCAGACTGATTCCACTATGTAAACGTGAAATGGGCGAAGCAAGCGTGTCTGATGCCCAACATCTCTCGATTGTTTCCCGTCTACGGAGTCCCTCTAATGAATAAGTCAATTCTGGTTCTTGCTGCTTTAGTTGTTGCTTTCACGGTTGGCTGTGAGCCACCGGCCCAACCGGCGGTAGACACCTCAGTGGACCCAGCACCCACAACCGACTCGAATGTGACTGGCAGTGACAGTAACGTCACTTCGGGTGCCGCGGCGCCAGCCGTCGAGACACCAGCACCAGCCGCTGAAGCACCAGCTGCTGAAGCACCAGCTGCTGAAGCACCAGCTAAGGAGTAATCCAGCGAGTGTTTGACCTCTGAGGCGAGCTGTTGGTTTGTGTTCGCTGCCTGTTATGAATGAAACGAAAAACGGCGTGTGGAAATTTCCACACGCCGTTTTGTTTATGAGCTGACTTTTTCTAGTTTGTGGAACTAGGCGACAGGTTTCTTCATTCTCGCCGTTTCGGTTGCGATTTCGCTTCCATCTGGCGTGGCGTCGTTGTCGACTTCGAACCACTCTTCTTTGAATTGCAGATGCCCGCCCTTTCCAGCAGCTGCATTCTTCAACGCAACATTGGTGCCTAACGCAATCACGGCATCTCCCATAGCCACTTCGGGATAGCAACGTGGGTAATTCTCTTTGTCAGGGTTGCGAATGCAATATGCCCAGTGCTCGATTTCTTCACGATAGCCACGGCTGACGGGTCCAGAGTCGGCTGCCTTTGCGACTGGTGCGGCGTAATCTCCACTCGCACTCGTGTCCAATACGTAACCGCCGTCTTGTTTTGCAACACCAACCTTGCTGCTTGTATCGCTATTGCGATACAGCAAAACGTCCGTTTCTTTATCAAGAACAAGTGTTCCCTTGCTCCCCATGACAACTTCTCCCCATCCACCGAAGCCGTTGCCGTTGATCGACGAGTAGGTCACGACGACTTTTTTGTTTGGATCTGTTTCATAACCTGGTAACGGTTCAGCACGGTCCCATTGTTTGGTTTGCTTATTGAGGGTGCTGGGGGGATAGTTTTCAACTTTATCGTAGTAGCCCACGTCGAAGGTTTCCGAGTACTCGGGTCCAGGGAATTCGAACATGCAGTAAACGTGGTCACCTGCGTCGCGGTCCACTGGCATGATGTGTCTTCCACCGACGGCGTGAACGCTAAGTGGGTGGACTTTCTTACCATCGTTCCGAAGTGAGCTTAGGAAAATACTCACTGCATCAAGTTGGTGGCTGCCGAGTTCGGCCATCAAGCCAGCGCCTGTTCGCTCGAACAGTCTCCAGCGGTGCAATTCATCCATCGAGGAGAAAACCTTTCCTCCTGAGGTAAAGTCTTCGTAGCCGAAGTCCGTGGGATTAACGTTTTTATCTGCATCCCATGCCTGCAGTTGTGCCAGTTCAGCCTGCAGTCGCACGATGTCATCTGGGCTAGTGGCGGTTTTAAGTTTCGACTGGCGATTTCTGATGTCGCCTGCGATCTTGTCGATCATTTTCCCATTTGCATCTTTTTCGCCACCCGGAATCGGCATCTTCCAGCTATCCCCGCCGGGCAGGTTGCCTCGATGCCATTGCGCTCGAATGTGGTGCAGTTGTCCGAGCAATCCCCACCGAATCAAGTTGATGGCGTTGTCGTACTTGACGTTGTAGTGCCGCTGGTGACCGGTTGCCAAGTGAATTGGGTTCCCACTTTGATCCTTCATCTCGGCGGCCATTCTCGACATGACCTTGCACTGTGCGACGTTGTGAGCCATCAGCTTTTCGGTCAAAACGTGCAGTTTCCGTTCCATCGCCAAAGCAGCCACTGGGGCATGCAGCCAGAGTGGCAAGGCAATGATCACGGCCTCGATGTCCGGATCATCGAGGCAGGCCATGATGCCACCATTGCTACCGTCGTAGACTTTGACATTTCGCCTGGCTTCGGCCTCATCCTTGTAGCCAGCGACACTGATCAGACCCGGCCGACGCCCGAGAGCTGATGGGCTGGACCAGTCACCATGAAACGCGCGGTGTTGTCCGAATGGACGAATGTCACAGATCGCTTTAACGTCGACGTACTCGGGGTTGCAGCCTCCGATCAGTACGTTGCCTTCATCACCTGTTCCGATGACTGCTACCCGGACAGGATCCTTGACCTTGCCATAGCCGAAATACGCAGCCCCGAGTCCAGCACCACTGACGGCTCCCGCAGCGACAATTCCACGCAGAAAGTCACGGCGATTGACATCGTAATAACTGCCAACAGCGGAGTAGTAGTTGTGTTCGCCGACATCACGTTGATCAGCTGATAGTTTATCGACCATGAAAAAAATCCTCTATTTCGAGTTTGCTGTGTTTTGTTTTTTTGTGGAAAAGTGTGACGGTCAGGCTGGCGGGGTTTGGCTGCCCCATACCTTGCGAACAATCAAGTGCAGGAAGTAATCAAGTCCGGCGAGACGTCCTGATCCTGTGGCGGCAAGCACCAAGCAAGCCATGCACTCAATCAGTTGGTAATTACTCGATCCTGGCCCAGTTGTCGGAGGAAATTGGCTCAGGAAAACTGAACCGAGAAAACCAGCGGCTGCCAACGCGGCGACGGGGGTAAAGAAGCCCAGTAGCAGGCAGAGCCCGATTGCAATGTCAAAATAGGGGACGAATCGGTCAATCACGCTGGTGTCAATCCGCTCAGTACGCGGCTTGACGAGTCGGTAATAGGGGGTCGCTTCGGCCTGACTCGCTGTTGCCAATGCGTTTTGGTCGATCTCATAATTTGCCCAGATGGCGTCGATTTGTGCGAGCGTGGGTGCTGCTTTCTGTTTCCACTCCCGGCGGATGGTATCCCGTTGGCCGCCCAGGCTGGCGACGCCATCACGAACTGCTTTTTCCTGACTGTCTGTTTCCAGTTTTGCGATGCGTTCACGTCCCAACGCGTATTCTTCGAGGTCGGTAGCATTCTCAAGCAAAATCCAGTCATATTGCTCGACTGCCTTGGCATAGTTGGCTTGCGCCTGCCTTTTCTGGCTTTCATCAAACCCGTAGTGGCTCGCGACCTCCTCACGGAATACCGCCCAATTTTGCATCGCCGCATTTCGATTGAGGCGGAATTCTCCGTCTGCATCCCATACTAATTGCCGGAAGTTATCTGCGAGCGGGCCTTTCGCGTTGGCAAAAAACGGTGTCGCTGTCCAGTTTCCAGCATCTTTCTTGTCGATGCCTTCGCTGTAGAAGTGCCAGCCGATAGTCAGCCGCAACAGAACCAGCATGACGGCCCCGATCAGGCCCAAAATCCGCGGTGAAAGACTCCATCCTACGCAGAGACGGAGTGGTGAAAGTACGAACTTAAGCACGAAACAGGCGATCCGTTGGCGGGAAAGTTGGTGGGGATTCCTCGGCCCGCGAGTCGCAGGATACAAGGTCGACGTAAGCTCCTTAGTTTACACCAATCGACGCAGATTACGCCACTATCCCCATAAAAACGAGGGTTTGTACCCCGATTCGCTCGAGACAATCACGGTTACGCATGATGCAGAGCGTAAGTTCTCTGGTAGGGCAGCAGTCATGAGCGTGGTGCTGGTGGGGTATGCCATCGCGAGTAGTTTGCAGAGAATTTCCCGGTTGTTTTACGAAAAATACGGTTTCCCCAGCGGTTGTCGTTTCAGCGAACCCTAAAAATAGCGAACCGAAATCAGGTGTTCGGGAGTTAAATGGCTGCGAATACGCCATGATTGCCAACCGGCCTCTGTCCGCTACCTTAGACGCGGTGGAAGCTGGCCGCCGCTTCGACGTTGCTGGAACGCCGCGCGGCAGCCGACTCAGCTTTCCAGCCCTTGAAGAATGCCACCCGCCTCAACCGTTTCGCAATGCGTCCGCATTTCTTAATCAGGAAGGAACGACGATGAACCAGATCGTGACGGAAGCTCCAGCTCGCCCCTTTACACACTTGCACTGTCACAGCCATTACAGCTTGTTGGATGGCGCTGGTGATATCGGAAAACTGATCAACCGGTGTGTCGAGCATGGAATGAACTCGTTGGCCTTGACTGACCACGGCAATCTGCATGGTGCCTTGGAATTTTATCGGAAGTCCAAGTCGGCCGGAATCAATCCCATCATTGGATATGAGGCGTACATCGCACCCGGAAGCCGCTTTGACAAAGGCGGTGCCAGCAGTAGCAAGGCGGCCAGTTATCATCTCACTCTGCTGGCAAAGAATCGGACCGGGTTCCGTAATCTGATCAAGCTTGCCAGTGCAGCGTCGCTTGAAGGTTTCTATTTCAAGCCGCGAATCGATAAGGAAATTCTCGAGAAATACAACGAGGGAATCGTTTGTCTATCCGGATGTGTCAGTAGTGAATTCAGTCGTGCTGTGATTAAAGGAATTGATACAGCAGAGGTTGAAAAGGAAGCCAGAGAAATTGCTGGTTGGTTCCACAATGTCTTCGATGATCGTTACTTCATTGAAATCATGAACAATGGTGTCGATATTCAAAAGGCACAACTTGATAACGCGGTTGAAATCGCTAATCGAATGGGCCTGCCGTTGGTCGCGACCAGCGATTGCCATTACGTTGATCGTGGGGACGCAGAAGCTCAAGACATCATGCTGTGCATCAACACGGGGCGTTATCGAACAGATACGTCACGAATGAAAATGGAGAACGATGAGTTCTTTCTCCGCAGCCCCGATCAAATGTATGAGAAGTTTCCGGGGTTGGAGCATGCGGTAGCTCGCAGTCAGGAAATTGCAGATACTGTCGACATCGATTTGGAGCTTGGAAAGTATTATTTTCCGTCTTTCGAGTGTCCCGATCAAAAAGCGCCGATCGATTATCTCCGCGAACTATGCATCAAGGGCTTGAAAGAACGTTACGAAGATGAACCAGAACGCTTCAAGGGTGAAGAGTTAAGTGATGAGGTGATGGCTCGCTTGGATCGCGAACTCGACGTGATCGAAAAACTGGGCTATCCAACTTATTTCCTGATCGTGTGGGATTTTGTACTTCATGCACGAAGTAAGGGGATTTCAGCAACTGCCCGTGGTAGCGGTGTTGGTGCGATCGTCTGTTATGCCTTGTACATGTCGCATGTGTGCCCTTTGCGGTACGACCTTCTATTTGAGCGTTTCCTTGATGAAAGTCGAACCGAGCCACCTGATATCGATATCGATTTTGAAAAAGAACGTCGTGGCGAGGTCATTGATTATGTGAAAGAACGTTACGGCAGTGAAATGGTCTGTCAGATCGGGACGTTTGGAACACTGGCCGCCAGGGCGGCGATTAAAGACACCGGACGCGCGCTTGGTGTGCCGCTGGCAAGGGTCAACCAAATCACTGAAATGGTTCCGGATGAGCTGAAGATCACGCTCGACAAAGCACTTACCAAAAGTGCGGATTTGAAGATGGCCTACGATGGTGATCCGGAAATACGGGAACTGCTTGATCTGGCGATGAAGATTGAAGGGTTAGCTCGCAATGTCGGCACCCATGCTGCCGCAGTGGTGATCGCAGACAAGCCGTTGACAGAGTATGTGCCACTGGGCCGCGTGCCAGGAAAACAGGATGTCATCACGCAGTGGCCGATGGGAGATGTGGAAGCATCGGGGCTGCTGAAAATGGACTTTCTTGGACTTCGGAATCTTACGATTCTCAGTCGTACTGTCCAGTTGATCGAGCAGACCACAGGGAAGGCCGTCGATCCATTGAAGTTTCCACTCGACGACAAAGCTTCCTACGCGCTGCTGCAACGTGGCGAAACCAAAGGCGTTTTCCAGCTGGAGTCCGGTGGCATCCGTGACTTGTTGTTGAGGATGAAGCCCGACCATTTTACGGACATCATTGCAACGGCGGCTCTCTATCGACCAGGGCCACTGGAGGGGGGCATGGTGGATGATTACGTCAATATCAAACATGGTCGCCAGGAACCCGAATACAAACACCCCGTTCTCAAAGAAATTCTTGAAGAGACCAATTCAATCATGGTTTATCAGGAACAGGTGATGAGAATCCTCAATCGCCTTGGGAAAATTCCGTTGGCGAATGCGTACACCTGTATCAAAGCGATTAGTAAGAAAAAAGAATCGTTGATCAATCAGAATCACGAAGCATTTATCACAGGTTCCGTAGAAAACGGACTCGCGGAAAAAGATGCTGATGATATTTGGAACCTGATCGTCAAGTTTGCTGGATACGGATTCAATAAAAGCCATTCAACCGCTTATGCCTTGTTGGCTTATCAAACCGCTTACCTCAAGGCGCATTACCCGGTCGAGTTCATGGCGGCATTGTTGTCGAGTGATATTTCAGGACGCAACTTTAAACGCAAGGACGCATTGGTTGAGCACATGGAAGACTGCGATCGTATGAAGATCGAAGTGGTGCCACCCTCTGTCAATCACAGCGCTGCGGACTTTTCAGTTGCAGAGGGGAACATTCACTTCGCGCTTTCCGCAATCAAGGGCTGTGGCGGATCCACCGCAATCAGCATTGAAACTGAAAGAAAAAAGAATGGGCCGTACAAGGATATCTTCGATTTCTGCGAACGAGTGGATCCGGCCGCGTGTAACAAAAGTGCTATTGAAACTCTGATCAAAGCAGGAGCGATGGATGAATTCAATGCCCATCGAAGTCAATTGACTGCAGTGATCGAACGGGCGGTTCAGGCTGGAGCAGCCGTTCAAGCGGACAAAAAGAGTGGGCAAGCCAGCCTGTTTGGTGCCTTTGAGGATGAGGAAGCTGGCGGGGCGGAAACAGTTGCAGCACCGCTGCCAGAAATGGAAGAGTGGCCTGAGCGTGAGAAACTGATCGCCGAGAAAGAGGTGCTAGGCTACTACTTGGCAAGTCATCCACTGGCTGAGTACGAGAAAAAACTGGCAACCTTCAGGACTCACACCACAGACAAACTGGGCGACGTCAAAGACCGTGGTGAAGTTGTCTTGGGAGGTATGATCAGTTCGATCAAGTTTGCGCACACCAAAAACGCCAAAGTGGGGGCGCCGTCGAAATATGCCAACTTCGATCTAGAAGATATGCAAGGTGCTATCAGGTGTATTGTCTGGCCCAAAGGTTTTGTCGATGTCGGAGATCGAATCCAGCCTGATGCCGTCGTCCTGGCACGAGGCAAGGTTGATCGCCGAGGTGGAGATGAAGCTAACCTGATCATTGATGAATTGACGCCTCTGGATGATCTGGATACACGCTACACGCACGGTATGAGGCTGCGGTTGGACGAAAGAGAGCATGACAGCGATACGATCAGCCGTCTTAGGGAAATTGTGCGTGGCTATCCGGGATCGCAGGAACTGCTGTTCAGCATGCGGTTGCGGGAAGGCGAAACCGTTCATTTGAAGAGTGATAAATATCGCGTCGAAATCACCATGGAATTGCGAGATCGAATCGATGACTTGCTGGGAAGCGGACACTACAAACTGTTGATGAGTAAACCACGTTAGCAGCAGAAATAGACGGTCACGGCGAATGGCTTCTGCAGTTGGCTGCACGCGGTGGGGGAACGAGGCTGTAGCTCTTATTGTTCTGAAGCTTGAAAATAACTCGGTTTTCAGGAATTTATCTACTGGGCTGTATCGTTGAGTTGGATTCCACGGCTGCTGACTGCAATTGCGATGACCACGTCTTCTTGGCCTGCTAAACTGAGACAGAGGCAGTTCGGAAGCAGGGCGTCGGGACTGCAGGGAATTTGTGGTTTTTGCCTTGAAGTTGCGGTCTGCGAGATAAGCTGGTCATGAGGCTGAAAGAAGAGGAAACGCTGATGCCCAATCACCTGAGTGCAGACCGCTGAATCATCTGCGTTGTTGTACTGCTTTCCCCTCACCCCCCCACTACATGCCGTAATCTTCAGTTTGCGTGTGAGTCGTCGCCCACTCGCGATCTGAGAATGCGGTTCGCTAAGTAACTTGTGTGATTTTCAAATGAGAAGCTGGATGAATCTTTCACGGCGTCGTTTTCTTCGAAGCAGTACAGGTATCGTTGCTTTACCAGCTCTCGAATCCCTCACTCGGAAAAATTCTGCGAGTGCAGCGTCTGTCCAGCGTCCTGTCAAGCGAATGGTTTTCTTGGGTTTCGGATGGGGCGTTACTCGAGATGACTGGTTCCCCGACAAGTCGATTAGCGGAAATGCTTACGAACTGCCGAGTGGTCTTCAACCGTTGCAACGTCATAAGAATGACATCACGGTGCTGCAGAATCTGAGCAACCAGTTCAGCAGTGAAGCACATTGGGGAAGTACTTTTTATCTGACAGGTGCCAATCGCTACGCGGAACCCGGAAAAAGTTTTCACAACACTATTTCTGCAGACCAGGTTGCCGCGGAAAAGTTCGGTTTGGCAACACGATTTACATCCCTTCAACTGGGTTGTAAGGATGCTGAGAATTCGGGGCATGGACCGGGATTGTCGTTGGCATGGAATCGCCAGGGTAAGCCAGTGGCAGGATTGGATAACCCGGTTGCTGCCTATCACAAGCTATTCTCCGACGGCAAAACCCCTCTTGCGCAGCGTCAGTTGATGTTGAAGAAACAACGCAGCGTTTTGGATGCTGTTATGGAAGATGCAAAGGATGTCGGCCGCGGACTTGGCCGAAATGATGCTGACAAATTGGGGGAGTATCTGCAGTCGGTTCGCGACATTGAAACGCGACTTTCGAAAGAGGAACAATGGTTGGATGTTCCGAAGTCCCGTCCAGCGGCATTGCCCGAGGAG
>NZGD01000270.1 GCA_002690925.1 Rhodopirellula sp. | reverse complement strand
GCGTCTCGTTTACACCGAGAATGTCGGGGGTTCGAGTCCCTCATCGCCCACTCTCGCAGATTGCAATTCTGCGAACTCACCCGCAGGCCCGCGAAAATCACTGTATTTTCGTCGGGCCTTTTGCGTTGGTGGCCCCTCAGTTCGCGTCATTTCGGACGCCTTCTGCCCCACCTCGTGTCTCCACCCGAAACCGCTTGGCAGTTAGCTTTCCGGTGGGAGCTTAGCCAAATAGAACGTGTATCATGTTCAAGATTTGCCGAAGTCATCATCGGCGAGAAAACCATTTGACGGATGTTCCCGAGTGGCGGGACATTCAACCTGACACAGTTTGCTCACTCCAGGAAAGCAATACGCCATGGCCATGTTAAAACGCCGCGAGCAATCCCTGCGATCAGATGACCACGTTGGCTTGGCATCGCATGTGTTTTCATGCCAACAGGATTCAGTACGCGTTCCACACGAGCTCATGTACGCGCGATCCCTTGTGCTGCTGGGCTGTTTACTGTTGCCCCTGTTTTTGTCGACAGTACCAGTATCCGCTGAGGAAAAGAAAGACGAGCTGTTCCTGTTGCCATACTTTTTGGGTAACGGTGAAACGGGGGTCTACTTTGCCTACAGCTACGACGGTCTGAAGTTTGACTGGTTGAACAATGGCAAAGTCATCATGCCAGCACCTCCGTGGGGCGATGAAAGTCTGACTCGTGATCCGTCGATCGTTTTTCGCGATGGTAAGTTTCACATGGTGTGGACCACGAGTTGGAACTCTCGCAGCATTGGCTATTCCAATTCGTCCGATCTGAAAATATGGTCAAGACCGCGGAAAATTGATGTCTGGGGTGATCGCACTGATGCCCGTAACACATGGGCCCCCGAGTTGATGTGGGATCCTGAAAAAGAGGAGTACTTGATTCTGTGGAGTTCAACACTCAAGGCTGAGTTCGACGATGGGGATGGAAGCGAAGATATGCACGGCTACGACCATCGTAGTTATGCAAGTCGCACCAAGGACTTCGAGTCCTTTACTGCACCCGAATTGTTCTTCAGTCCCGATCCCGAATTCAGTGTCATTGATCCGTTTATCGCCCACGATGACCGCAATACCGAGGACTCAACAGACGATCGTTGGGTGATGGTCATCAAGCATGAGTTGAAGCCGGAACGCGGTGGTAAGAATTTGCGGCTTACATTCAGCAACAGGATGCAAGGACCCTATGATGCAAGGCTTGGCCCGCCAATCGTCGGTTCGGGAACTTCCATTGTGAACCAGATGGGCGAAGGTCCTTCGCTGTTCAAACGTGAAAGCATGTGGTTCCTGTATTGGGATTCGCCGGGAAGTGCTTTTTCCTATTGTCTGGCAACGAGTCCTGACCTGCAGACTTGGACCAACCGATCGGCGGAAATGTCCTTGCCAGCAGCGCAAATGCGACATGGGACGGTCCTTGTCGTTCCTTCAAGTGCCGTGTCATCAGCGATGCGAAAAGAGCAAAAATCAAGCAATGCCGAGTCGCGGTGAACGATGCCAGATTCGCATGCTGCAGGGATACTCAACCAGGCGTACTCAAACGGTGGCACTCTTCCGATGAAACAGCAGGATCGTGCTGTCACGGTGGATTGAAATTTAACGCTGGAGTCCCATGGGATGCATCCAATGTCGCCAAAAAAAAACTCCTCCGCATCGCAGGGACAGGGGGGAATCTTTCTCGGGCGTTTTCATCGGAAGAGTATGATGCGCTGTCAAGTCGGATAAGCTGTGTGCCGGCAAGGATCCGTCATTGCAGGTTCGAATCCCATGAGTTCCCGCCGCTTTTGTGTTACGTTGTCACCATTGAATATTCATTGAGGATTTCAGTTCCGCCCTGCACCGCTGGATTTGCGTTGGCTTTCTCTGATTGCTCACCTGAAAAGTTTTACACCACTGAGGTTGGCATGCGACTGATCAAGTTTCTGGCTGCGTTCTTATTGTTGTTGGGTGGCTGCTCTGAAGATCCATCTTCGAGGAGAATCCAGTCTTGGAGAAATTCTCTAAAGTCGGACGTTCCTGATTTTGACGAAACAAGAACAGCAGCGGAGGGTGGGAGTGCGGATGCTCAGATGACGCTGGGGGAAATGTATGCCGATGGCATTGGTGTGACACAAGATGCGGTGGAGGCTGTTAAGTGGTATCGCGTGGCAGCGGAACGGGGGTATCCCGAGTCGCAATACAGGCTCGGTGGAATGTACTACCGCGGCGAAGGTGTGCTGCTGGATCAGGTGGAAGCCGCAGAGTGGTATCTGAAGGCAGCCAAGCAAGGACATGTGGACGCAGTTTCGCGCATCGGTGTAATGAACGAGGATGGAATAGGCGTGCCACAGGACTTGGTAGAAGCGTACGCTTGGTATGCGGTTGGTTGTAAAATCGGTCACAAAGGCTTTCTTCTTAGGTTACATGCCACCGAGGCGGCGCTTGGCAACAAGCGTAACGGCATGTTGGCCGGCGCAAAAAAGCGGGCTGCTGACTACCTCAACCGATACGGCCGCAAGCGACGACCGCAGATGCCGGCCAAACGATTCTGGTGGTAACGCGGGTGGTGACACACACGACAATACACGGGGCCACAGAAGGTGGTAAAGAACAAGCCTGCAGCGATGGAAAAAGCACTCGGCAGATGGCATTGTTGAACGAAAACCAGAACAAAACTTGCGAAAGGACATGCCGGGAATGACTTGTGGACTGGCTGGCGCTGGATGAAGTTTACGCTCAGAAGCAACGTGGTAGAATCGCACCTGTCAGGTCAGATTGTTCTATCGAAACATATTCGGTCGCCATGCGTTTTGATTTCCTCTCTGTTGATGTTTGTGGTGTTTCAGCAGGCACTGGAGGAAGCATGAGTAAATGTCTCACACCTGGGAAATGTCTCACACCGGGGATTTGTCTTTTAACGGCTTTCCTGATTGTCAGAAAGCATCACACGCCGCAGTGGGTAAAGCATGATTGACTGCAACCAGCATGCAAAACCCCGCGGCTCGGGACAGAGCGACAGGGCGGGGCTGTAATAGGTAGAGTGCGTTTCGTGGGCAGAACCTGCTGACTACCCCCCGGTCTTTGCCCCAGGTTGAGTGAGAGAATTGGGGTTAGTAAAGCGACTGTGTTCTGGAGGCTGAGGCGTAGCCGAAGCCGGAAGAACACAGCCCGCCGCATATGCGGCAGGGGTCTGGTAATCCAATGAACTATGTATGCGGTTGAACTATGTATGCGGTGATGGTTGTAGTCCAGTCGCCAGCGATCAATCACCCAGCAAGCTTCCTCGAAGCTCAGGAAGATTTCACGGTTCAGCAACTCATCGCGAAACGCGGCCTAAGCTTGGATCTTAGCGTAGCCCCGTTCATCAAACAACTTATCGATTTTCAACACGCTAACGACGGTCCAGAACGTTCAATCAAAACATGCTTTTGATCGTGGCAAGGTCGCCTCGGGCCTTTTTGAGTTAACAGGAACGGGTGTCGTGGTCACATCTGACGAAATGGAAAAGGGGGCAGGACTCGTTTCTCGAATCGACTTAGAAAGGACTCTTGCGAGCGACAAAGAGTCCTGATTCCTCTTCTGCCGTGAACCAGGTGGCTGTTGCTTAGATTATTCGTCCAATCAACTTCCATTTGTCCTGATTCGTCCGACCGAGATCGCACCGGAATTCTGGGCCTCTGTCGCATCGATCTCGGAGTCGCTGATTATCGTGTCGTCTGTTGCTTGGCCGATCATCACAGCTTCTTTGATAGAGCGCTTCATCCAACTGGCCTCGTCACCTTCAGCAACGCGACCGCTCGCGATATATGCCGCATAGATTTGTGCGGCGGCTTGTACGATGACGCTCTCGCTGTGCTGCAATTTGAAGTGTTTCTTCGCCATGAAAGTTTGATTCCTGATGAGTTATTCGTTTGAACGTTGGATCCAAGGTGGAGGGTATATCGCAAAAGGACTTCGCGTAATCTCAATCGTAGACGCAGTTTAGTTTCAAAAATAGGACTGGGAAAGGAAAAGTGTGCGGAAGGAGAACTGGGTCAGGAGAAGTAAAAGGGGTCAGGACTCGTATCTCGAATCGACTTAGAATCGATTCTGACGAGCGATAAAGATTCTTGCCGCCTTTTCTGGCTTTTTTTCTTCGGAGGATCGTTCTTGGCAGATGTCCCTTTAGCTAAGATCGAACAACTGGAAGCCGAGTACGGAAAGCAGAACCTGAATTAAGTGACTGACGCGCACACCACCATTTGTCACTCGGCATCATCTCCTAGCCTCTCGCGTCACCAATGACTGACTGACCGAAACCATGCGAGAATTTAGAGAAGGGAGTTGCTAGGCGGTGAGAACGGGATGCTTCGAATCAAAAACAAAAACTGACTCGGGGTGTTAATGGAATACTTTATAGTGTTGGTGCTTGTTGGGCTAGCGACACAGGTGGCTTTGGTGTGGCCTTACAGTGGGGCAATTAATGCAGGCACTTGAAGTAGCCAACTCGATTGTTTGTGCTTTTGGTGGTTGAGGATTGTCGCGGCAGGATCCGTTTGAGTATTCGTGGCGTAAAGTTTGCATGTGATAAGACACCTCGTTACTGTTGGTGCAACAAGAAGTAGACGCGTTTCAAAGTTACCAATGAGCAAGCACAGGCCATGAGTGGATTTTTCATCAAACGCCGCAAAAAGGTCCAAGGTCGTCCGCTTAGCCTCGCAAAGATAAAACGCTTGGCCGATGCTGGGGAATTACCTGGGTTCTCCTGGGTGCTTCGGATTGCCGCTATATGGCTGTGGCTGGTCTTTGTCGTTGGTTGCGCACCAACGCCTGGGGATCTTTCAGTCAAGGATGTTGACGAGTCGGTACCGGTGAGCGAGGACGAAGTCGACGCTTCTCCACGAAACCACGCCATGGACACCGCCGCAAAGACAGGCAATGCGACCAAGAAACTGACACCCAAGCAGGTGGAAGAGATTTTGGCTTATGAGATCGGCCGCTGGAAAACGACGGGGCAGGGGATACCGACGGGAGCTGAACCCCAGGCGATTGAGCACACGATGGATGTACGCTGGAAGGTGAAAGGGAAGTCGCTTGAGTATGTATTTTCATTGATGCAAAACGGCCAGAAAGTGACGTATTTTGGGCGTAAGAAATATGACTATGCCAGTAGTATTTTCATTGTTTA
Source organism: Rhodopirellula sp. (assembly GCA_002690925.1). Lineage (GTDB taxonomy): Bacteria > Planctomycetota > Planctomycetia > Pirellulales > Pirellulaceae > Rubripirellula. The sequence continues at coordinate 29,779 of NZGD01000270.1, read as the reverse complement.
CCTTAAATGGGGGGGGAATCCCGAGACGGTGACCCATGAAGTCTATGATCCGTACAAGCGAATCTACCAAGGTCAGTCAGCGCCCACGTCACCTCCATCTAGAAACACTAGCAAGAACGTCGTGCAGCGTGTCGGCAACGACAAGCTTTTGAATACGCTTGAGGTCTTCGAGGATGGTGAACTGGTTTACGTCCAGGAGGTTGTGTCCCTCCGCCAACCCGCAGCCCCCGAACCCGCAGCCCCCGAACCCGCAGCCCCCGAACCCGCAGTTACCGAACCCGCAGTCACCGAACCCGAAAACTCAACGCCTGATGAAGCGATAACCGCTATTAAGAAGCTGGGCGGGAAGGTCACCGTCGACGACAACAATGACGTTATCAAGGTGCGATGCGGCTACTCCAAGATCACGGATGCTGCATTGGAACACCTCAAGGGGCTCACTAAACTCAAGGAGCTGTACCTTAACAACACCGAGATCACCGACGCTGGATTGGTGCACCTGAAGGGGTTGGTCAACCTTGAATTATTAATCATCCGGAGAACCAAGGTCACCGACGCGGGGGTGGTGCATCTGAATGGGTTGAAAAATCTCCAAGCATTGGGATTCACCCGCACCAACGTCACCGATGCCGCACTGGTGCACGTGAAAAGTTTGACAAACCTTGAAAGGCTCTGGCTCACCGACACGGGAATCACCGACGCTGGACTGGTACACCTGAAAGGGCTGACGAATTTAAAAGGTCTTAACCTCAGTAACACCGAGGTCGGTGACGCTGGACTGGTATACCTGCAAGAGATGACGGAGCTCCAGGGACTGGGGCTTTGGAACACCAAAGTGACTGACGTGGGACTGCTGCATCTGGAAGGGCTGAGGAAGCTTGAGGCGTTGGGGCTCAAGGGCACTCAGGTCAGCGACGCTGCCGTCAAGAAGTTCCAGGAGGTATCTCCAAGCTGCAAGGTTGAGCGTTAGCCACCACCGCTAAGCGTCGTAGAATCGCGACATGCCCATCACACACACTGTCACTCTTTTTGTTGCTAAAAAGTTACGCAGCGTAGAGGGCCTATCTAAACTCGCGGACAAATAGTCATGGGCCTGCGTTTTGAGGGGATATTGCTGCTGGCTGCATTCAGTTTGATTTGGGGACCAATAGCATCTTCTATGTAGATTCCATACCAGGGAATGACTCTCTTTTTGGAAAAGACTGCTTGCGCTACATTGCCTGTCTTTGATCATGACGGCAGACTGCTCGGCATCAGCACGCCTCATGTTACAGTTGCGAGTCTTTGCATAATGCTGCATCGCAATCTTCTCTGAGGTGTCAAACCATGTACAAGCATCCGTGACTGGACGTTTTCAGCAGGTCTGTACCCAGTGAGGCTCGGGAATTCTGAAACGGCTCGTTGCCTGTCCGCTTTACGGTTTGAGGCTTTTTGACACGGTTTTCGCGGGACGAATTTTGTAAACGTCATCAATCAACACTGAACGCATCGAAAAATTACACGGTTCATGTCCTCCCGGCGTTTGATACTTCGGAGGTTTTGTGGGAGATCCTGGACGGATGTGCTTTTTGAAAATCTCGTCTCGATGATTGGCAAGGAATTGACTTTGCAGACTTGTGAAACTGCCTGCGTTAGGTGGGTTGGTGGTGTGTACTACAAGCCGGTTAATTGCGTCGTTGTCTGCTGCGGCAGGGGGGCGAAGACGCAGCACGGAGTCGGGACAGTCTCGTTGACCAACTCAAGCCCAACTAATTATCGGAACGACGGAAATGGGTTGCTGGGTTATTTGGAAAGTACGACAGCGGTAAGTTGCAGAATCGCTATGCCAACGGAATGGAGGCAACGCTCGATCCTGTGTTGCTTCTCGCATCTGTTGCCGTTGAGTTTTCGGTGATGATAAACTGTTAGGTCTTTGATAAGCCGATTGCACATACTGTCAGCGGAGTGATCAAAATGGTCCTTGATGTTGTTTGTTATATCGTTGTTCCGATTTTTGTTTGTTACGGCGTGCGATGGCTGGTTAAAATTGTGTCTGGTTGGGATGACTAGCGTCCGCTAGGAGCTAACTGTTTGGCATGCGAATTTGATCAGGGGCAACAACCGGTGCGACTAGAAAAGTGCGTTGTAAAAGTTGCTTTTGAGGTGCTTTTAAGTTGCTTTTAAGTTGCTTTTAAGTTGCGGTTTATTTGCGTTTAAGTTGCTGGGCGTTTGATCGCAAAACGTACCGCACCGACTCCATGCCGAGCTGCCAATGCAGCGAGTGTCGCTTTTTCTTGCGATCAAGTTGCACATGTAAGTCAACCAAATGTCAGTCAACCAAATCGATGAGGGCAGCGTGGGGCGTTTCAAATTTGTTGTGGTGATTGTGATCGTTGTTTTTTCTTATGGATGTCAGCGTTCAAATCCAACGCATCTCAGCACGATTGACGCAGCACGAGTTGGATCGCCAAAACCAATCAACTCTATTGGTATGGAATTTAAGTTGATCCCCGCGGGTACATTCGCGATGGGTGAAGGAGACGATATACATGAGGTAACCCTTGCAGAGCCGTTCATGATGAGCATCCATGAAGTGACACAGGTTCAGTACATACGGATCATGAGTGAGAACCCGAGTCAGTTCGAGGGGGCTGATCATCCTGTTCAGAAAGTAGACTGGTATGACGCAGTTGAGTTTTGTGAGAAATTAAGCGAACTACCGATCGAGAAGGCGGCTGGCCATGTTTACCGCTTGCCGACTGATGCTGAGTGGGAATATGCATGTCGTGCTGGGAGCAACACGCAGTTCAGTTTTGGTGATCAAGCATCGGAGCTCGAGAATTACGGGTGGTATTCTGCGAATTCTGGAGGCATGACTCACCCAGTAGGTGTTAAACAGCCCAATGCTTGGGGACTGTATGACATGCATGGGAACGTTTGGGAGTGGTGCCAGGGTTCGGCTGGCAACTCCTCGGGAGGGGGAACAGGTGAGCCAACGGTTGCCGAGTCTGAGTTTGCCCCAGTGGGGCGTGGCGGTGGTTGGTATGGCACCGCCAGGGATGCTCGTTCGGCGGTTCGCAGCAGCATTAATCCGGCATTTAACAGCGGCAACCTTGGATTTCGCGTCTTGCTGGTGCCGTCGAAAATGCAAGACGAGGGAAAGAAGTGAGCAAAGCTGCTGCAGGTGTCTGGAAGAAATGGGGGAAGGGTGCAAATCTGTTGATGGCTAAGAAGGCAGACTGCTATGAGTGTGAATGAGAGGATTTGAACCGCGACGTGGTTGGTTTGGCACCCGATGTTTAGCAGTGGAACACTAACTTCACTGCGAACAAGGACCGTTACATTGCTTAACAGCTTTGGAGTGCATCCCTAAAACGGATGCGGGTGCTATAGGAAGGATCTCACAAGGATATCTGCTCGTCACGATCGGCGAGATGTGGCTAGCCGACGCTCGCTGGGCTTGAGTAAATGCTTGTAACTGCTCAATGCCGCGTTTAAGTTCTGTATGAACTAGTCGTGATGGAGTCCTATGGTGATGCTTTGGTGCAAGACGAGACTGAAGTGATGAAGGGGAGTTTGTTGGAGCGGTGCAATGAGACAACCTTCTCCGGTACCTGCCGCACAAGAGTTTGTGCGGCGCGGCGATTTGTTGGGGGAACGACATTCTGAAAAGCTGGCAACAGTTAACGGGTTCCGGCCGATGGCAGGGAAACAGAAGGCGGAAGGCATTGGAGCCTGTTGCAGGATGTTTCGTCGGTTCGCGTTATTTAAGAGCCGGCGATAATCAAGGCAATGGCACAGGGTCACTCTGAAGGGGGGGCATCCTGCACTAATCTGGTGTGTAGCAGAGTTTCACTTTGCAGTGAAGAATGAAGGTCTTGTGGTCACACCGACGGCGATTCTTGGCTTGTTGAGGATCGCCACGCAGATTTTTATGGTGATTATCTGGCTATTTTGTTCTGTGGATCTAAGTTTTTATCGAGGGCGGAGATGCAAAAGCGTTGTGCCGGATTTACTTTGGTTGAGTTGCTCGTTGTGATTGCCATCATTGGCGTTCTCGTGGGTTTGCTATTACCCGCGGTTCAAGCAGCTCGCGAGGCAGCGAGGCGAATGAGTTGTAGTAACAACTTCAAGCAGATTGGTCTTGCGATTCAGAATTATCATTCAGCGTTCAAGCAGTTACCTCGTTACGGAGGTGGCACGGACGGTTTGGACAAAAATAAGAATCTTGGTACAGAACCGGGATGGATTCGCTCAGGCTGGCACAATTCTCAGGCGCTGAGTGCTCGTGTCGCGCTGACTCCTTATTTTGAGCAGCAAACGCTTTGGGAACAGATTTCGACACCGACTGATTTTGATGGTGATGGCGCGATCGATTTTCCCGCAATGGGACCATATCCGACGATTCAGGCGTTCAGCCCAAGTTACGTGACAGGAGCAACTGGCGCGAATTACGCGCCATGGCTTACCGAAATTCCCACCCTGAGGTGTCCGAGTGATCCAGGCACTGGAGCGCCTGCTGCCGGTCGGACTAACTACGCCGAGTGTCTGGGGGACACGATTAATCAGCCGTATGTAGGTCCCTTGAATTGGGCGACACCCGGTTTTGCGATCAGCTCCTGGAATTCGAGAATTACCAATGCGGCTAGCCGTGGTGCTTTCATTCCACGAATTGACGCGAAGTTTAGAGATGTGCTTGATGGGTTATCCAATACGATTTTCATGGGAGAAATCAAAACTGATTTGGGGGATAATGACAAGTCTACTCGCGCGAACGGAACGATCGACATTGATAATGTCGGACCTAATTTTGTGACAGCTTGTGCTGATGCGGGGCACATTGATCCAGAACGACCACAGTTCTGGTGCGATGGCGAGAACTGTCCAACGCCAAGTGGGCCAGGCACGTTTTATGGAGTCAGTTCGCTTTGGTCGCGTGGAGCGCAATGGGCATGGGGGATACCGTTCAACAGTGCATTCAGTACGACATCTCCGCCTAACTCCGAGCTTTGTTACGATCGCTGGGATGAAGGAGGCGGGTCATTGCCAGCCAGCAGTCGACATCAGGGAGGTGCCCATATTCTGATGGGGGATGGCGCTGTCGTATTCATGACCGATTCGGTGGAAGCGGGCAATCAAAGGGCGGAGCCTATTCATTTGAATAATCGACCAGGATCCAAGAGTCCCTTTGGACTTTGGGGGGCACTGGGATCACGCGCTGGAAAAGAAACGATTGAAGAGCAATTGAACCAATAGTGAAAAGTAATGTTATGGAACGAATTATGAAATGGACGGACTTGGTTAAGAAAGCGTGCTGCTGCGTTGCCCTTGGTTTGGTGATAATGCTTGAGAGTGGTTGTGGAGCGGCGCCATCTGAGGTGATCAAGGCCAATGTATCGGAGGAGGATCAGAACGCGGCGGAGAGTTCAGTTTTGCAGCACGATTCTGATGACTATGCGAAGTCAATTTCTGAACAAAATGGACCGCGGTAATGCAGGCTGGGTTGGATATCCTGCTGACTCAGTTGACTAACGCCCTCTCGACCCATCATCTGCCAACGTGTGGATGGCGTAACCTTCATTGGTTGGTCGGACCGTGACCTAACGAAAGCGTTTTAATGCTTTACGAGTCCGAATCGCTCACTGAGCGGGGGTTGGATTGCTGGTTTCTGTGTTTTGCCGGCTTGTTTACCGTTGCTTAGAGAGGCGGGCAAACCCGGGACGTGGCAGGTGGTTCACTCTCAAGCATGTAATCGCAGGGGGATCATGGGCGTTAGATGCAAGGGGAAGAAGCTTGAAATACGCCCTGATTCTGGGAAGGAGTCGTGAGAATGCGGGTTGGGACACATTTCTTCGCGTAGTAAGTAAGCCGATCAGGAGTAGGGTCGGCAGTCGGCGACTCTCTGGGGAACTACGCTCATGTGTGATTTTTTTGCAACACCACCCAAAAAATGTACTGATTCGGGTGTTAAGGATGAAGGAAAGGTTCATTGGGTTCAGGTCGAATTCGGTGGACGCATCTATCTGGTGCCACGGTCCTGAGTAAATCGGTGCGGCGCAGGGAGGTATGCGACATGGTTCCACCTCCTCGGTTGCGTGAAAATGCAGGCAATTGTTCAACACGACGGCTCGGCAGGTATTGCGTGCCAAGAACTTGGCTATGGAGAAAATCTCAATCACTTATCCGCATGAGGAGCACTCTTCGTGCTATTTGTTGGACTCAATAGAAACGCAGTGATGGTAGTGAGTCGCCCAATTTCTTTTTTGCTTCTGCTGAGATGTGTCCCTTAGACAAGGTAAGACTCTTTAGGTTGGGCAGGTTTTTCAGATTCGCAAATCCAGACTCAGTGATATTTGTCTCTTTGAGGTTTAGTGCTTCAAGGTTTTCTAGCTCGCATAGCTCCTTAAGTCCACTGTCTGTTATTTGGGTTCCCTGAAGAGAAATGCGGCGCAACTTTGGTAACGTCATCAAGGATTTGATACCAGCGTCGGTGAGGTCGCTATTGACCAGACTAATCGACTCGATTGTCTTGGTTCCTTCTGCAAATACTAACTCTAAATCAACATTCTTGGTTTCATTCATCATGAGAGTTGGGATTCCAGACCAGCGTGCTTGTGCGGCCAATGACGTGGCTGTGTTGGAAAAGAACAGGTATTGGATCTTCTCTAGGGGTGCTAACGCTAGCAACGCTTTGTTGGTGATGGACGTCCCCTCAAGATTCAAATAAGCGAGGTCCCTGTAACCGTTCAGGACATCTGTGATCTCGTCTGTTACTTGGGTGTTTTTTAGCTGGAGATCTGTGATTTTTTGGTTTCCCCGGAGGCTAAGAATTGCCGCATCCGTGATCCCGGTGTCGTTGAGGCGAAGAGAGTCCAAGTCCGTAAGGTTTGCAAGATGAGCGATACCTGCGTCGGTAATGGAGGTACCATTGAGTACCAGTGCCTGCAGTTGTTGCATTTCGGAAAGTGCTTTAAGTCCCTCGTCCGTGATGTTTGTACTTTCGAGGTTCAGCACCCGTAGATTTTTGAAATTCTTAAGTGCTGAAATGCCAACATCTGTAATGTCTGTGTTAGCGAGTTCCAGTTGTGTCAGGTTGGTTAACTTCTGAAGTTCATCAAACGCTGCGTCGGTGATGCCGGTGTCGTTCAGGGTTAACATATGTAAGCTCTCAAGCTTGGATACATGTGCCATCCCCGCATCACTAATTTGAGCGTTGTCGAGTGTAAGTGTTAAAATGCTAGGCATCTCAGGCATGAGGCTGAGTGTCTTATCGTTAGTGAACTTATTAAGCGCAAGAGTGACGGTTTCACCCTGTCCGTTTTTGTGATCGCGGTCCACTGCTTCCTCAGGAAGCCCACCACAGCCAGTCGTGAGTATGAGGAGGGTGATAATAAAAAATGCGTTGTTATTTACGGGTGATCTATACATCGTCAGGCAGGCTGAAAAGAACTGTTGAGTGGGGCTTCGTGATTGGTCGCTGAGCTAAAGTTGTTGGCCGAGGAACTTAGTTATTGTCGATGCTCTGCTTGCAATTTGCCATAGCAAAGCGGGATGATATTGGTGTGTCGCATGAAGATCGTTGTTAGGGGCTGCTCTGGGTAAGGTTGACTTTGGTGGGGTTGGTGAGACGTCATGTGGAGACACAATCAACTCAACTTAGCAGGGCAGCTCAGCAAGCTTCTGCGAGGTTCGATTTGCGATAGTCCAGTTTTGACCCGTCCTTTGCCCGCTGTTGATTCTTTCGCGCTGTACGAGTCTCCGAGCCATTTAGGTCGCCTTTTTACTAGGATAAACTGTGCAACAGACCAACGAGCTCGAGCCTCGATTACGGCGTATACTGCTCGATAATAACGTGTTTTCAGAGCGAGATGATGTTATTCTCTGGGGGCGGCGGTCACCGTTACCGTGCCAACGCTGGAGTGTTTCCCGTCTGAATCTGTTTCAACACGGAGAAAAAGTTTCTTATCGCGAGGATTTGTTGCTTGAAGACCAAACTGAATCGAAGGCAGCTACTGCAGAATTCCACCATCACAGCCACTGCATTCGCGATAAACGCTTCTACGCTTGCCGTGGGGCCTCAGGATGTAGGTGTCGAATGGCACGACGTAAGAGAATGGGGTGTTGAGGGTAAAGGATGGGACGCGGCCCAGACTGAGAAATACTTTGACCGCTTGCCAAAGAGAGCCAAGGGCGACGTTCGTGGTCCAGTTTGGAGTCTGAGTCGGCACTCTGCGGGCATGTTAACGCGTTTCAGGACTAACGCGAGCGAAATCTGGGTCGATTATGAATTGACCTCCAGCAAACTGGCGCTGCCACATATGCCCGCAACAGGTGTTAGTGGTGTCGATCTTTACGCGACGGATCAGGCAGGCCAGTCTCGCTGGGTGGCGGTGAGTCACCCCAGGAGTCAAGCCGTGAAAACCCGCTTGGTAGCCAATCTTGTACCCGGCCAACGGGATTACACCATGTACCTCCCGCTTTATAACGGGATCGAATCTTTAAGCATCGGTGTGCCGTTTGAGTCTACTTTTGAGCCCATCACGCCTCGTGCCACAAAACCCATTGTCTTTTATGGAACATCGATCACGCATGGCGCTTGCGCTTCCAGGCCAGGCATGCCGCATCCTGCCATCTTGGGCCGGCGGTTTGACAGGCCAGTGATCAACCTCGGTTTTTCTGGAAACGGAAAAATGGAGAAAGAAGTTGGCACATATCTCGCTGAGCTCGATCCCGTCGTGTACGTGATTGATTGTTTACCGAATATGGTCGGGCACGAGGTGGCCGCGCGGGCCGAGCCGTTGGTCAGGCAGTTGCGTGAAGCACGCCCAAATACGCCCATTCTGCTTGTTGAGGACCGGACGTATGCCAACGCCAGCTTTGTAAGTGGTGCCCAACAGAGACATGCGGCCAGTCGTGGTGCATTACGGGCTGCTTATGATCGTCTCGTCGCGGATGGGTTCCAGCAGATTGGGTACCTGAAAGGAGAATCTCTCCTAGGGAAAGATCGGGAGGATACCACTGATGGATCACACCCGAGTGACCTTGGGTTCTACAGACACGCAGATGCGATGGAAGGTGTTCTGCGGGAACTTGGGTGTTAACCGCAATCGCTGACGAGTTTGGGTTCAGAGAGACTAGTATGAGAAGCAGTTTTTCGGGACACGATTCGCGAGAACGAATGGCGGATCTTGGCGCTGAATCAGTCGTGTGTTCTGGCTGGGTTTGGAAGATGTGACAGTAATGCACGGGGGATGATAGCGTTTTTTTATATCCTGCATTCCGTATCGAAGTGTTCTTGTGTCTCACGTTTTTTATTCATGTTTTTGACAATCGTGTCCGTCAGGATTCCTACGTCGTGTGTGCGCGTTCCGCGGCCAGCAACAATGGCGGACTTGGACATGATCGAAGGTGTATCCAAGACTTTCCGTCGATAGGTAGCTGGCAATTTATTTTGTCAATTTGGGGGCACTTGTTCCACATGCGACAGTCGTAAACAAGTGGGCTTGTCGAGTTGCAGGTTGCCTGACCCGTTTTGGAGTAAATGCGCATGGGATGGTGTGCGGTTTTCTTCTGAGTCCGTGGCTTTCCTGTGAGAAACCTATTGTCAGTGGGGCAGCAACACAGTCCCTGACGCCGCGAACTGTGCGTTAAAAGGTGCTTGGCAAAAGTTGTGGGTGCTTTGATTGTTACGTGCAGTGGGTTGCGGTATCTTGTTTTGTGGTTCCAATGTGACCTCGAGGGTGCCGCGGCAAGTGGCTCCGTCGCGCTGCGGTCGTTCTTTGTATCCACGTCAGTTGTCTTGTGTTGTCCTTTCCCTTCTTTTTGTAAAATACGAGATCGTGATGAATAAGTTGATATTCTCGATGTTATTTGGATCGATGGTGATCTTGGTTGGTTGCTTGCCTTCGCCAAGTGCGGATCGCTCAAGTGATAAGCCCAAGGCGTCGACGACTCCTGGTGTTACGGCCGAGGAAGCTACTCCACGTGAGACGATTGGGAAGACGACCCAGAAAGTTCTGGTGTTGAAAGATGCTTTGGAAAAAGGCGGCGTTTTGGCTACCAAAGAGGCCGGTACGTCGAATCCACTTCTGGCTAGCGCCGCTGCCTATCGGAACTCTGTTGCGACGATTGGCGCGATGGCTGTCGACAAGGCCATCCAGATTCGAAACGCGCAAAGTATCCGCGAGCCACAACCATTAACTCACGAGGTCTTCATGAGCGAGATTATTAAAAAGGGCAAGAGTGACGGAATTCGGTTGCCAATGCTGCCTTACTACCAAGAGTATGCTTGGAATCAGAAGACTCAGAAGCTGGTGGTTGTTGATTTTCCAGCCAGAAAAGAAGAACGAGAAAAGCAGAGGTGAGAGGTTTGAACGGCATCGCAGGGAACTCTCGTACTGACATGGGTGGTGGTTTGGAAGATGTAGGTTTTCCGCGAAGTCACCTTGGGGGCTCTCAAATCGGAGATTCGCTTTGCTCGGACAATTTTTATTGACGTCCCCACGAGGTGGCAATCGCTCGGCAGAGACGGTAACTGGGGAATGCAATCCAGATGGGTGTAGTGGACCCAAAACGCAGCGCCGCTCCTTCGAATGATGCGTCACCGGAGGCATTGGATAAGGAAAGCGACCAAGCGTGTCGCGAGTAATGCACGCCGTGCACGACAACCAGTTTGTTAGTAACGTCTGTGGCTGACGAACACCCACTTCGTTTCAGATCTGAGTGTCTTGGGGACTCTGTGTTGCGGTTCCGTCTTTTGGTCACAGGCGATATGTCTCGCGGTGCATTTCCTACTGTTAGCTGTCTTGGGGTCTCGGTTTCCCGTACTTTGCCAGTAGTCGCCGTTGCTCTGTAATGATCACTTTTTGCGTGATGTTCGAGCCGAGAAGTACGATGATTTGATCGTCTTCGATTCTTGAAAGCTTCACGGTGGTCTGAATTTCCGTTCCTGTTATTAGTTTCAGCACGCCGGGGGTCCATGTCTCACTACTGAGTCTGGTGCTTGTTGTTTCCAATCGGGCACTTTTCTCAGCCAGCTCAATAACTCTGTTCTCTTCGAGGTCTGTTATTAATAGTGGTTGGTCGCCCAGCGGAAACTGGAGACGGAACAGGCTGCGTCGGTTTTCCTCGGGTTCAGACAAGGTTCAATCGATTTAGTCAGAGGAGGGAAGAAGGTTTCAGGGTGAGCATTGCCAGTTGTGGGTCACAATTGATGACCGCTCTATCACTGACCATCAGGGACTGCGGCTTACTTGTCAAGTATATTCTGGCTTAGAACTAAGGATCCATGTGTTGTTGTTCTCAGTTTTCTGACAAGGCAAGCATCAATGAGAGACAAGCAGCCTATCCGGGACGTTTGTGGAAAGCAAAATCTGCGTTGGATACGCGTGGGAAAGACTCCGTGTCGGATTGTGTCTGAAAATTCATGTTTACAACGATCATAAAAATAGCTGACATCGATAGCTTCGTGCAAAGGAAGAATACCATCAGTAGTCGGCCCGAGAGAAGGTGTAACGTCTGGACTTGGTGATCTTGCCGTTTGTTTTGGCGAGGTAACTGTGCTGTGCGTGTTTTCCAGACGCTGCGATGAAATGTTGAAGCTCGGTTTTGGCGACGCGTGGTGAGCCTTTTCTTATCTGAGCACTTCAGGTTCTTGTAACCGCGTTTTGTGCATTCAATGTACGAGGAAGTGAGACCGTAAACGAGGGACGAGGCGTGCTTGCTGTCAAAGAGTGGTGCGAGGTAATGCGGTAAACGCTCGATGTGTACATTGTTCAGTACACTGGTGAACTAGTAGAGCACATGAACGGAAGAATACAGTCCAAGATAGTTGAAATGATGAACACCATGGAGTGTTGTGTTAGCTGGTTAGTTATACGCCTGGAAGCTTTGTGAGTGTCACGGATTGATTTTGGATAACGAACGGATTTTGCGCAAGATCATTTGAAGCTCAATTGATCGCGTGTGACCCGCATTCACAACTGAAGGTAAAACCGGCAGAATCTATCATTGCGAGTTGCTTTCGCGGTCCATTCCCCGTTGAATTTACTGAGCTTGAGTGGTGGTCATGTGCTGTTTGTCGAAAGCCTCTGACGGCATAAGTATTCGAGTCTGTTGTGGCTTTCAGAGCTCTTGCCGCATCACATCGGCCGGTTGAGGCATTGCGGATCGTGTTGAAGAATGAAGTGCCTTGGCGATGGGCTGGCTTGTCCGACAGGTTGAGGTTCAAGCCAAGTTGATTGACTGCACGACATGGAGGCTCGAATCAGGCTGCGTTTGCTTCGATGTGTTGTCGTTTGCCCGAGTTCGTGCGTTGCGTTTCCATAATGTGATGGTTGGCGAGCAGACGTCCCGCGGTGCACAGTAAATGGACCTGAAAGGCTCGGCGTCAGGTGGGGAGGCGACCGAATGGTACACGGACGCCTGGTTCAGTGTCGGCAAAGGTTGATCAGCGCTGGGAAACAGCCTGATTCAGAACGGCATTAGGGGTGCCCGCATCCACAATCAAATTCGCGAAGATCAGTGGAGTCCAGGCCGATGCTTACGCTCGGCCCCGCCTCATCCTTGGGTTTCGCGATTTCAAAACCAGCCTCGAATGCTGCAACGATTAAGGCTCCATTGGAAATTTCCTGGCCGGCCCAATTTTCGACCACATGCTTGACCCAAAAACTGTTGAATTGTGGTGGACTTTTAAGGGTAGCTCTGCTGAGCCACTGGTGGCATAGATCAATTTGTCTCTGCGGAATGGCTGTGTCTTCGTCTTGGGGCGAGCAATGGTCAAGAATTCCACTTGCGACAATCTTCAATGGCCGATTGTCGTTGGTGATGACGGTATGGGGTACGGGATTCATTGCAGGAAGGTGGGGCAAGAAGAGAAGGTTACTTAAGAATCGATTCAGTAGACCGTTCTTGTGTTGAATGCCAGAGGTTATGCGGCAACCAAGCTTCTAATTTTTCGCCTTAAACGACTTGGACTTATGGTCTAAAACACCGGCATCGTCCCGGCGTTGAATCAGTTGCGCGATGATACTGAACGAAATTTCGGCCGGGGTATTGTTGCCTATCGGAAGTCCAATCGGGCAGACAAAACCTTGCTGCTTTTCGGTTGATATGCCAGCAGCGGTGAGTTCACGTTTCAACACCTTGGCTTTTTGATCACTTCCAATGACTCCTATGTAAGGTGCTTCTCGAGTGGACAGTATCTCTGCGAGAACAGGCAGATCAGTAGCATGACCCTTACTGATGAGGACGAAGAATGTATTTGGGGGGAACTGTGTGACGTGGCTCGATGGATCACTTTGGGTAACCTTCGTCAGTTTCGGGTGATCAGCGAGTTTCGAGATCCACTCGTGCCGTGAATCGATGCACGTGACGCGGCAGTGTAGCTTAACCAACATCGGGATCAGAACTTGAGCCACGTGTCCGGCGCCAAATACAGCAATGTTCCACTCACCCTTATTGTGGATTTCGAAGAAAAGTTTAACTTCCCCGCCACACGTCATGCCAATGTCGGTTTGCAAATTCCATGTGACTAACTCGCATGTGGTCCCGCGATGTGTTCTGAGAGCCTCTTGTGCGAACTCGATAGCTGTGGCTTCAATTTTCCCTCCTCCAACAGTACCCCACTCAAGTCCACTGGCAGTGATCAAAGCTTTAGCCCCATTGATTTGGGGGGCACTTCCTCGAATGTCCAGGAGGGTTACCGTGACAAACGGGGTGTCAAGCTCGATCAGCTTGTTGAGTTTTCGGCTATGTTGGACGACATCAAATGTCATCAGACTGATACTCTCCCACTGGAAACTGTTTTGCCCCTAGAATCTCCGCGATCGTACGCGATTCTGCCCGCTGCTGGAAGAAGTCGGCGTATGGGTGAGCCAAAACTGTTGCTTCCCTGGGCAGGGAACACCGTGATTGATCAGGTGCTGAGGACCTGGACTGAAAGTTCGGTAGACCACGTTGTTATCGTTGTGCGAGGAAGTGATGTAAGTCTACGGCGAGCTTGTGAGAAATGGCCCGTAAGCGTCGTTACGCCGTATCGAGATCCACAAGACATGAAAGAGTCTTTGCTCGTTGGGCTCGAATGGCTTGGTGAAACACTGGCACCATCCGACCATGAGCCGTGTTTCTTAACTCCAGCTGATGTTCCGAGCATCTCACATGATTTGATTGAGCCTTTATTGGATTTTTACCAAGGGTTACTTGCTGCGGCTGATAAGGGTACCACGCCGCTTCCCCTTGTTCTTCCAAGGTTTGGGGGCCGGGCGGGCCATCCGTCACTGTTTTCGTGGGAGGCAACCAGGCAGATTGCGGGACTCGGGGATGAGGAGGGCTTGAATCGGTTGGTTGCACAATTACCAAAACGCTATGTCAACTTCCCGGCTGATGCAAGATTGCCGGATATCGATACGCCCGCGGAATATCGAAAGCTTCGGAGAGGAACCTGATCAGCGTGCGAATCAAAGAAAACTTGGAAACGGGGGTATCACATGAATCAGAAATGCTGACTGAACGCCCTGTGAAAAAACGCGTACTTTCCAGCCATTTTGCATGACTCACTTTCCTGCATTGGGGTCAAATGTGAATTGATTTATGGTAATTTGAGACGTTATCTGGCTTGTAGCGTGAATGACCATTTGGAAGTGTCTTAGGAGGTTTTGGGGGCATGGCGATCATCAATGTGAATGGACAGAGAAGGGATCTAGGCGAGGTGTCAAGCGATACGCCGCTGCTTTGGATCCTGCGAGATCAACTGGGTTTAACAGGGACGAAATACGGCTGCGGAGTCTCTGAGTGCGGGGTATGCACGGTGCATCTTGACGGTGATGCCGTTCAGTCGTGTGTAACGACGGTGGGTGAGGTGGGCGACAGTATGGTGACCACGATCGAGGGGTTGTCCAATGATGGGATGCACCCTGTCCAGAATGCTTGGCGCGAGCACGGCGTCCCGCAATGTGGCTATTGTCAGGTGGGACAAATGATGATGGCCGCGGCTCTGTTGAAAACCAACCATGATCCGACGGACGAGGATATTGATAACGAGATGTGGAACATCTGCAGATGTGGTACTTATCCTCGTATACGAGCCGCGATCAAGACTGCTGCAAAGGAGTTGCAAAACTGATGAGTCAACCGAAACGAGTAGAAAATTTATTCTGTCGCAGAGGATTTCTATCCAGCGTGTCGAGTGGTTCATTGGTTTTGATGGCCCGCTTGTCAAATGCGCAGGATGTTGAGGTAGCCGCGGCTGTGGAAAGTGATGTTGAAGCGTTTGAACCGGATCTGTTCGTTTCAATAGCAGCCGATGGAGTGGTTACCATTCTCGCACATCGTAGTGAAATGGGGACAGGAATTCGAACAGGACTTCCACGGATTGTTGCGGATGAATTGGAGGCGGACTGGGGGAAGGTGGTGATCCAGCAGGCGGTGGGGGATAAGCGACTTGGTTCACAAAACACAGATGGCTCGAATAGTGTCCGGCACTTTTTTAAGCGAATGCGTGTGGCCGGAGCCACCGCGCGGACAATGCTTGAACAGGCGGCGGCTGTGACGTGGAATGTCGCACCAGAGACATGTCGTGGAAGGAACCATCGGGTGGTGCATGCTGCCAGTGGTCGAAGCTTGCCGTATGGCGAATTGGTAGAGGCTGCCGGTGAGCTCAAAGTTCCAAAGCCCGATGAATTGCGGATGAAGCCTGCAAGCGATTGGCGGTACATTGGTAAAGATGCGCCCATCACTGATCTGGACGCGATTTTGACGGGGAAAGCGGTTTATGGCATCGATGCCCGTATGGAGAATCAGCTTTATGCCGTCATTGCACGTCCGCCCGTTGTTGGCGGCAAAGTAGCGAGTCTCGATTCGACAGAGACGCGAAAGCTCGCCGGGGTTCAGGCAGTGATTGAAATCGAGGGGTACCAAGGAGCCCCCGTCTTTCAGCCACTCGGCGGCGTTGCCGTTTGTGCTAACAATACGTGGGCTGCTTGGCAGGGACGTGATTTGTTGAGAATTAAATGGGAAGATGGCCCGAATGCCAACTATGACACTGATGTGTTTGCTGGCCAACTTGCCGATGCAGCCAACAAACCGGGAAAAGTGTGGCGGGATACCGGTGACGCAAAGAGTGTGATTGCCAAATCAGAGACGCTGTATCAAGCGGATTACAGCGTGCCGCATCTTTCTCATGCACCCATGGAGACGCCATGTGCCGTAGCCGATGTCAGAGTCGACGCCGGAAAAATTGTTTCCTGTGTTTTGAAAGCAGCAACACAAAACCCGCAGGCGGTTCAGCAAGCGGTGGGTGCGGCTTTGGGAATCCCTGAAAACGAGGTGGTGGTTCATGTCACGTTGCTTGGATCGGGTTTCGGTCGTAAAAGTAAACCCGATTACTGCGTGGAAGCAGCTTTGTTGTCCAGAGACCTTCAACGCCCCGTGCATGTCACGTGGACCCGTGAAGATGATCTGCAGCACGATTATTATCACACGATGTCACATGTTCATGTTGAAGCGTCGTTGCACAAAGACGGTATGCCGAGCGGCTGGTTGCAGCGAGCCGCGTTTCCTTCAATCTCTTCTTTGTTCAGTGACGGGGCTGACGAGGCAGCGGGCTTTGAAATTGAGATGGGCCTACAGGATTTGCCTTACGATATCCCAAATATCCGCGTGGAGAGCGGAAAAGCGAAAGCCCACACTCGGATTGGTTGGTTGAGATCTGTTAACCACATACCTCATAACTTTGCGGTTAGTTCTTTTGCTGATGAATTGGCGCACCGCGCGGGGAATGATCCACTTGACTATCTATTGAAGCTACTGGGGGAAGACCGGCTGTTGGATCTGAAAGCAGCCGGATTATCCAATCGTGGTGCTTCGGCAGAAGAGTATCCCTATGACATTGGGCGTTTAAAGCACGTCACCCAGCGTGCAGCTGAATTGGCAAAGTGGGAACGCAGACTTGAGCTTCCGCAAGGACGTGGACTAGGCATCGCGTGTTGCCGATCCTTCCTAGGGTACACAGGGCATGTGGTTGAGGTTGTCGTCGATAAAGATGGCAATCTTCAGATTCCAAAAGTTTGGACCGTATTAGATGCGGGAGTGATTGTCAGTCCAGATCGGGTGTTGGCACAAGTTGAGGGTGCTGCGAGTATGGCTGCGACGATTGCCTTGTACGGCAAAGTTACGTTCAGGGACGGACGCGTGGATCAATCCAACTTCGATAATTATCGCATTGCGACGATGAAGGACTCGCCGCGTGAGATCGTCACAGAGTTGGTGAAGTCTGATGCACCACCCGCAGGTGTTGGAGAGACCCCGGTGCCGTCATTTGCACCCGCTTTGTGTAACGCGATCTTCGCCGCTACTGGAAAGCGAATTCGATCATTGCCGTTGGCGGATCACGATTTGAGTTGGTCTTGAGGGGCTGGTGATGGGGGCTTGCTGCCATGCGGTGCGTCTCAGGAATGAGGTGCCAGTGGAGAAGGGCGGTGATTTCGTTGCGGCCAAATCGATGGATAACCACATCTTGGATCGTGAAAATACTGCTGTCTGCGAAGTTTTGCAGTTCACACGGGCTCACTTACAAGCCGGCAGTCTGCTAACAGAGAATTCAAGAGATCGAGAAATACAAGAATAGAGTGCTGAGAAGTGAGGGTTTCACGTGATCCTTAGGCAGTGTTTCAAATGGAAAGAAAATGATGAGTGACACTTTGCCCGAGATTGAATGTGTTGGAGATGCTCGAGCGATGGGGCGCCAGCAGGGGCGGGCTTTGCAGACGAACATCCGTCGTGCGATGTTGGAAATTGGAAAGTTGGAGGCATTCCATCTGATGAAGCCACGTTGGATGCCGATGAGGCTGTTTCGGCAGTTAGCTGAACGCAAGGCACACCGCTTCATGAAAAATGCGTTTGATAGCGGATCCGGTGGTGGTGAATTTGAGCAGCGATTTGTGGGAATCTGTGAGGGAGCTGGGCTGTCTCAACCAAATCTTGCGTTGTGCTGTTTGTTGGAAGCGGTAATGAGTGATCTCACTGGAAGCAGTCGGGAGCAACCAAATGGACTACAGGCGGGGTGTTCGGCGATCGCTGTGACGGGCCCAGCCTCGAAGACTGGTGACGCCCGTGTAATGCACAATTTTGATCATGTGCCTGTGGTTCAGCAATTTTTTGTGGTGCGGCGTTCAAATCCAACCGGAAAACTGAAGTCGGTGGAATTCACCTTCTCGCCTCTCCTGGGTGCGGTGGATGGTGTGAACGAAGCTGGCTTGGGTGTGACCTGCAATTACGCTTATGTGACTGATCGTCTTTCTGCCGCTCCGACGATTACCATGTTGATCGCTCGCGTTCTCGCAGAAGCAACGACTGTGACCGAGGCCATTGAACTCATCGCCGGGCAGCCGCGGGCAGGTGGTGGCTTGTTGATGTTGGCAGATGCTGCTGGCGATATCACTTCACTCGAAGTGTCTAATAGCCGCGTCCAGCCACGCGCTGCCGAAGATGGGTTCGTGTTCCATACAAACCGCCTGCAATGTGGATCGATGGTGGGTTTGGAGATTGGGGCGGATGCACAGTACGACCATCGAGCGCCAACGCTACTGCGCGGACGGCGGGTTCACGAGTCTGCCGATTTACGTGCCGAGTCTATCCAGGCCGCGGTGACTGGGCGTCTTCCGCTGTCGCTTGATGATATGCAGCAAATCATGTCGGGGCATGCGCATGGTGATTCTTGCAACAGTGTGTGCATGCATGGTGATTATTGGTCCACGACTGCATGCACTCAGGTGTTGCCCAAGGAAAGAAAACTTCGAGTCGCATTTGATAACCCGTGCCAAGCAAAGTTGCAGGAGTTTGCGGTTTAAGACGAGTGCGTTTCCCTGTTCGCACCTGTTGGCTTGGGTTTGTTTTCTTGCTTGCGAATGAAAGCTTGCTGCGGGATCAATGGCAGACGCGGTGGCCATCAAGCAGATTTTGGTTGTGGCTAAGATTGCTTTTTAGCTTTGGTATGACTTTGGTCCACGGTAGGGTTATCCGGTGCGGATCCGTTAGATGATGCCTAAGTGTCTTGGTGGTAACGGTTTGCGAATCGGAGAGGCGCCTAGTGTCGGCCCTGAGAACAGGCTGTTCATGATCGCTGGGGCGTGTTTTTCGAGACCTGGTGGACAAGCTGGCACAATGGTCGGTGTCGAGGTGTACCAAGACGAACTCTCGTGGGGCGGAAAAGGTAATCGTAGTGAGCGTTCAAAAAGTTCTTGTGTGTGGTGCAACTGGGTACGTGGGGGGACGTTTGGTGCCCCGTTTAATCGAGCAGGGTTTGGAAGTTCGTTGCCTGGTCCGCAGTCCTGAGAAGATGGCCGACTTTCGGTATCACGGGCACCCCAATTTGAAGATCATCGAGGGTTCACTGGATGATCAGGATCGAATTAAGGAAGCTGCGGCGGGAGTGGATGTTGCGTATTACCTTGTGCACGCCATGATCAGCGCGGGGGACGATTATGATGCTCGCGATCGTGAATTGGCCAGAAATTTCCTCGATGGGTTGGTTGGCTCCGGATGTCAACGCATTATCTATCTGGGAGGATTGGGGGAAATGGGCCCGGATCTAAGTAAGCACCTGCGTAGTCGCCGTGCTGTTGCGGAGATACTGCAGTCCAGTCCGGTTCCAGCAACCGTGTTTCGTGCGGCGATGATCATAGGATCTGGTTCAGCGTCGTTTGAGATTCTTCGCTATCTGGTTGATCGTTTACCGATCATGATCACGCCAAAATGGGTCAAGGTCGAGACGCAGCCGATTGCGATCCGTGACGTGTTGCGGTACCTGATCCAATGTCTTGAAGTGCCGGCGACTGTCGGCCGTGTGATTGATATTGGGGGATCCGATATCCTGACTTATCGCAAGATGATGCAAGTGATGGCGACTGCCAACGGGTTGTCAAAGCGGCTGATCATGCCGGTTCCTGTGCTCACCCCGCGTTTGAGTTCCGGGTGGATCTCGTGGGTGACACCTGTGAATGCGAGTATTGCACGACCTTTGGCGGAAGGTTTGAGGAATCGTACTGTCTGCCGTAACGACTTGGCATCCGAGTTGATGCCGGGCGAGTTGATGGGTGTCGAGTCAGCCATCCATGCTGCTCTCGGTAGGCTGGCTGCGGGTGAGATCGAAACGCGGTGGTCGACCGCTGGGGAAATGCCCGGGGATCCCGCGTGGTCAGGCGGCACTCTTTGTCGCGATGAACGGGCCACTGAGGTAAACGCTTCAGCGGTAGATGCATTTCAGGCGATCTGTCGGATTGGTGGAAAGTATGGTTATTGGGGAGCTGATTGGTTGTGGGCGCTGCGGGGATGGATGGACAAGTTTGTCGGCGGTCCCGGGCTTCGCCGCGGAAGACGACATCCTACGGAACTCAGATACGGAGAGGCTGTCGATTTTTGGAGGGTCAGTGGTTACCACGCAGGTGAGTTGTTGCGGTTGCGCGCAGAGATGAAATTGCCTGGAGTGGCTGAATTGGAATTTCAGGTTGATGCAATGCCCGGTGGGCGTTGCCGAGTGAACCAAACGGCAAGATTCAGACCGCGTGGTCTGTTTGGACTCGCCTATTGGTATTCTGTTCTGCCCCTTCATAGCTTTGTGTTTCCCACGATGCTTAAAGGAATCAAACGAGATGCCGAAGCCTTGGTGGCAGCAAGAGCCAACGAGGCATTGAAGGTAGATTCGGTGAGCGACAACTCTCAGCCTGGCTCGCATGCTTGATGTTTGCATGCTTGACTCTTGGGAATGCCGGTTGTGTGCTATTCAGTTCTGTGCTTGCGGTATGGAGCTTGCGACCCCCTCTCGCCAGTCCTGCCAGTTGCCAGCCTTACAAGTCGCGACCGGCAACCGTTTGTACGGGTAACCGCTGGTGACTGTAGTGTAGCGGCTGAGAGTTGACAAAATAGAATGCCAAGGTCAGGCACACCTGGGGCAGTTTTATTACGAGGATGTCTTGCGAGTTGGGTAGGATGGCAATGAACGCAGCACGAGGTTCGGGGAGATCAGAAAGGCAAGACGCGGGGGCGCCGTGAGCATGGGGCCAAGTGCGGCTGGTGAAAGTGATCTCTGTGCATTACAAATTTGTCGATAGAATGATCGAAAACCCGGCAACCTGTGCGACCTTGTTTTGGTTTCTGTTGCTTTGTTCTCATTTTCATCGCCACTGTAAATTTCCGTCTACTAGCACGACAGGTTGTACCGATGTCCAATTCGACTCCCGCGACGAATCAGTCTTTTTATGATCGCATCAGCCACGCCTACGATTTGATCTCTGATGCAGGTGAGCATAAGGCACGTGAGAGGGGTGAGCAGGCTCTGGACGTTCACGCGGGAGAGCGTGTTTTGGAAATTGGTTATGGCACTGGCAATACGATGATTCATCTGGCAGCAGCGGTGGGCGAATCGGGTAATGTTGCCGGAATAGATGTTTCCAGTGGGATGAAAAACGTCGCAACCAAAAAACTAGCGGCCGAAGGTTTTGCAGATCGTACAGACCTTAGCGTGGGCGATGCACGAAAATTGCCCTATGAAGACGATTGCTTTGATGCAGCCTTTGCAAGTTTTACGTTGGAACTTTTTCCGCTTGAAGATATTCCGGCGGTGCTGGCTGAGGTGGTTCGTGTATTGAAGCCAGGAGGAAGGCTTGGGGTGGTTTCCATGGCGACGGTTCTGGACGGGGATAAGGCCAGTAGCTTGGAGAAAACCTATGTTTGGATGCATGAGCACTTTCCACACATCGTCGACTGTCAGCCTATCGATGTGGTCAGCTTTGTTGAAGAAGCCGGCTTGAGTATTCAACAGAATGTTGAGATGGCGATCTGGACCATGCCTGTTCGATGTGTGGTCGCGACGGTTTCTTGATGTCTGCTCAATTTGCCCAGAAAGCGAGGGCTGGCGACGAATCTAAGGTGGCCAATGAGACCAGTTTGTTGTGTTTCCCAACTGCTCAAGCCTCGCTGAGATGACTGTCTGATGTCGCTGGGGGGGCTAAGTAACGCTAGTCGTTAGGACTTGTTTTTGATGGCGGAGATTGTGATGACCTACTTCCCAGCCACCAAGCTGAACTTCAGGATTCCACCGCTCTGTGCTGACATGGTTGGCGAAAGCGATTTCTTCAGGTGTTCTTAGAAACTCCCCCCATATCAGGATCCCACATCTGAAAGCGGGATAACTTCTTCTTCAACGGTTTTGGTTTTCACGGTCGTAGACAGTTGATTCATTTTCAGTTCGAAGTCCGGGAACTGAGCAACCCACAGTGCGACCGGACGGAACAGGTCGAATGCTGAGTACCGAACCTTTTCAGCAAGCAATTGCCACCTGAGTTACCGCCCTAAGCGATGATCACCACTTGTCCGTCAGGATTTTGGATTCTGAGTAGACGACGTAACATTCGCGGCCTGTCTTGATCAGGCAGATGGTACAGGGTATCTGCGAGCAACGCACAATCAGTCATTACGGGGGGCGAGCGGTCATAACGTCCCCTTTCATCAGGTGCGTGTTCGGCAGGCTCTATTTCAGGTTCTGTCACATCGTCGGTGACGGTTCGATTGCGAAAGTAGGCGAACACTGTTGATTCAGGAGCAACGTTAAGTCACCCGCTCCGGGGCCTGATCAGTTGCGGTTGACTGCACTGGCAGTTGCTGAATTTCTTGTCCCAAAAAGGGAATCAAAACAGATCCGTACAAGCTGCACCGGAGCAGGCATGAAAATGCATCGCTGTATTATTCACTATCCCATTCAAAGCGGCGAAAAACGGCGTATCTCTGTTTTTCAGCAGACGCGGATGAGTGAAAAAACGTGACTTTGGCACCCTAGCCTGATTCGTGGGCAGCGATACGACAACCAGTGCCTTTAGATTGTGCATCTATTTACATTGTTCATGCAACGAACATAGGAATTTATTCGCAGCGTGCATTGCAGCGGGTATTCACAGTTGTTTTCGCAGGAAACCTCTGCGTGCTATCGGCGTCATTGAGTCCCTTTGTGATGCTCAAGGGCCAGCGTCAGGCAATTGCCAACGGATAAAAAATCGGAAAGGTTGATTTCAGTCAATTGCTGTCTTGGGCGAGTCTTTCTGGCGCGCCGCTTGCATCTCTCTGGCCCGCAGGCAAGCCACGACTTTGGCTTGGTTTCATTGGACGAATGGCATGCAATTGGCCGCAGGGAGAGTTTGGATGCGTGATATTAGTGAACCGTTGCAACACTCGTTGGGAAGGCTCTTCGATTTGGCTTCAGTGTGCGGTGTAGTGTTGTGCTTTTGTGGTGGTCCTTTGATTGGGGCTGAGGTTTCATCTTGGCAAGCATCTGCTGGTGATGCTCAGGAAACCGTCGCAGGTAACTCGAATACCCAAGTCCACGAAAAAAAAGCAACGGCTGATAAACAGCCAGTGGGGAAGGTCACCTTGGGCCCTTCATGCATTACCGCGCTGGCTTATAGTGCTGTTGATAAACTCATTTATGCGGTGGATGGTAGTTGCGACGGACTGATCATCATTGATGAACTGATGCGTTTGCGAATTCACGTGGGCCCACTCGGGTTTCCTGCCGTCTGTGGGCTGACCTTCGATCGTGAGGGCCAGATGTTTGCGATTGATGGGCAAAGCGATCAGTTGTTGAAGGTTGACCGAAAGACGGGAAAAGCGATTAGCATTGGACCGCTGGGATTCAGCAGCGTGCAATCGCTGGCGTGCGATCGTCTCAATCGACTTTATGGAATCGATACTCTCACAGACCAGCTAATACGAATTGACAAGCACTCAGGTAACGCGACTGCCGTTGCTTATGTCGAAGCGCCGGGCATTTTCAGTCTTGCTTTTGTTCAAGACGAGGGGTTGTATGGCGTTGATCTGGCAAGCAACCTGTTGTACCGAATTGATGCGAATACAGGTCAATGCATTCGCTTGAGTCCGACCAGAGAACGCTGCTGTGAGACACATGGATTGACTGCCGGTCCCGGCGGGCGTTTGTTGGCGTATGGAGTCAGGCAGGATGTGTTGTGTGAACTCCATACGACTGACGGAACTGTCGTGAATGAGATTCAGATCAGGGATCAATCCGTTTCCCGTTTGGTTTCGCAGGCAATCCCTGACGCGTTACCGACGCGTATTCTGTTCGGCTTTTCATTGATCGCCATGCTGGTTGCAACTTGCATTCAATGCGGCAGACTCGGGACTCAGTATCTTACAGACGCGTGGCAGCAAACGCGTAGTGTTTTTGCGAGTCAGCGAGCCTAGACGGAGTAGCAGACGAGAGGCCCTGTGGCTGTTTGGCAACATGGCTGTTTGGCAACATGGCTGTTTGGCAACATGGCTGTTTGGCAACATGGTCGTTTGGTAACGTGCTCATCCGTGTCAGCAAGTCGTCACTAGGATGTCCGCGGTGCTAAGGCACTTTTCTGCATCCGCAGCATGGGTTTGTTTGAGCGGGGTGGTTGTGGTGAGGTGGACCCGGAGTTGTGCTCGCCCCAGAGCACCCGTGCAGGGAAACCACGCCACTGCGACTTGGGAGTGAGAATCGATGTTGAGGTGACGAGGAGCACGGATGCGAGCAAGGTCAGATATGCTGTTTGACGAAGCCATACGGCAATTGGTTGCCGCACTTTGAGCCATGTGGCAGGAAGTGTAACCCTGAATTCCGTGGAATCTGTGGCGTCAGTCGCGACCGAGGCGTCAGCGTGGGGCGAGTGTGGGTGACTCTCGTCGGCTAACTGATTCTTGGTCGAGGCTGGAGTTTGCGTCACGAGTTGGATCGAGGGGGCCAGAAAATTCCAAGCACCAAAGAGCACCGCAACGCAAAGCCCAATCAAGGAAGAGCACAGAATTGCTTTTCGGGGGTAGGGGCCTGGTTGTAGTTCACTGATTGAGATCGGAGGGTGTTTGTGTAATTCAAACAAACGTTCCTGTCGTTGTTGTTCCACTTGGATTGCCTGCTCGGCCCGACGCTGAAAGTCTAGCCAATAGGTCTGTTGCTGTTGCAGGAGTGCTGCGTGATTTGCCGATGCCGCCCGTTTTTTTGCAAGGTCTGGATAGTAGGAAACGGGAAGAATCCGTTTGATTTCTTCTGCCGCTCTGGGGGTTGTACGCTCTGCGTATAGGCTTCCCAGTTCAGCATTCCACCTATTGATCGCAGTTCGAGAGTTCGGCTGGGGATTGGACCAGCGTTGCAGTTTCTGCGACAGGCTTGCTAGCATAGAGTCGCCAGCTTCTAACTGATACTTTTGGAGGCTGCCATCGTTGCGGCGGACTTCCACCTCACGGACTGCAGGCCCCGGTGGCCAAAGCAAGAGAGCCAAGACTGCGGCTGAAAGGAAAACAAGCAGGAAGTCATGTGCTGCCATTTGGCGAGATTTGGCAATCATGTATACCTCCGCGAGTTCCTGCGTCGAGACATCTGTTCTGATCGTTTATCGGATATTATCGTTCTTTTCGACCAGTCCATTTCCCCGAGTTTGTTCTCATGTTCCACATCAAGATTTGCGGAGTTCGAGAGGTCACCGATATGGAGGCCGTTTTCAAGAGTGGGGCGGACGCCATTGGTTTGAATTTTTATCCACCAAGCTGTCGTTTTGTTGATCCCGAAACCACGTTAGCGGAAAGACTTGCAAGCAAAGCCGGCGAATTGGGGCTCGTCAGGGTCGGTGTATTTGTAAACTCTTCGGTAGAAGCAATGCTGCGGGTGTCAGAACGATTGGAACTTGAGGCGGTGCAACTGCATGGTGACGAGCAAATTGGCATCGTGAGCAGGTTGCGCGACCATGGCGTGACCAAGCTGATTCGAGCAATCAAGTTGCCGACGGGGCCGTTGACGATTCAGGCAATTAAAAACCGAGCGGATCCTTGGGCCTCGCTTGGGATTCATCTGCTACTGGATGCCGATGGGGGGAGAAGTCACGGTGGCACGGGGAAGACACTTGACTGGGCAGTCATCCGGCAATGGGCTGAACAGCGTGGAGATGTTTCTTGGACACTGGCCGGTGGTTTGAATCCTGAGAATGTGGCTGCCGCAATCACGAAAGGTGCCGCCAGCAGTGTTGACACTGCAAGCGGCGTGGAAGCAGAGCGAGGTAAGAAGTCTGGCAGTATGATTTCCCAGTTTTCCGAGAATGCCTTGGTCGCTTTGCGGCGGTCGTAACGAGGCTATATCCCATGGGTAAAACCTGACGCTTCGCCCGGTGAATTACTTGCTCGTTGCTCAATCTTCGCTATTTTTGCATGAAACTTCTGCCAAATTGTCGCAGAAATGGTGCTTCTAATTGGGACGAGAATGGACTGAATCGGTGCGTCCGCCATTAAGATCCGAGCACTGGTGACGCAGATGAGGTGATTTGAGTGGGAAATGCCGTCGTTTTCGTTCCGAAAACACGTTCGTTGGTAAGCAGATTACCCCCTGCGAAAAGCTTGAAACCCGTCTATCATGCGTGTAGTGAGAACGGCCAGCCGATGCTGTGCCACTGAAGCTCACACCACCCCCACAGGGCGTTCGGGGGATTGTGAACCAGCGGGAGTCCCCGTGTTGGGTTCTTGGCCCCTCGGACGCGCCATGTTCATTCACATTTTTTGAGAGAGAGAAACAACGTGTCGCAAGTCGCAACAGACAGGCTTCCTTACAAAGTCAAAGATATCGGCTTGGCCGAGTTCGGTCGAAAAGAGATCGAACTCGCCGAGAACGAAATGCCAGGACTCATGGCACTTCGCGCAAAGTACGGCGAAAGCAAGCCCTTAACCGGAGCTCGCATCGCTGGTTGTTTGCACATGACGATTCAAACTGCAGTCCTCATTGAGACTTTGGTTGAATTGGGCGCCGAGGTGACTTGGAGCAGCTGCAACATTTTCAGTACCCAAGATCACGCTGCTGCGGCAGTAGCCGCCGCTGGTGTGCCGGTTTACGCGTGGAAGGGCGAGACCGACGAAGAGTTCGATTGGTGCATTGAGCAAACTTTGATGTTTCCCTCGGGGGAACCTCTGAACATGATTCTCGATGATGGTGGGGATTTGACCGCCATGGTGCACGATCGTTACCCGGAATTGTTGACCAATATCCATGGAATCAGTGAGGAAACGACCGCTGGTATTCACCGACTGGAAGTGTTGAATCGAAGCGGTGCTCTCCAGGTCCCATCGATCAATGTCAACGATAGCGCGACGAAAAGCAAGTTCGATAATTTGTACGGTTGCCGTGAGTCACTGGCTGATGGTGTCAAGCGAGCGACCGACGTAATGTTGGCCGGGAAAGTTGCCGTGGTCTGCGGCTACGGAGATGTTGGAAAAGGTTGTGCTGCAAGCTTGAAGAGCTACGGCTGTCGTGTGATCGTGACCGAGATCGATCCGATCAACGCACTGCAGGCCGCGATGGAAGGCTACGAAGTGGTCACCATGGAAGAGGCATGCAAAGAAGGTCGTTTGTTCGTAACGACAACCGGTAACAAGGATATCATCCTCGGTAATCACATCGAGCAGATGCCCAATGATGCAATCCTGTGTAACATCGGACACTTCGATACCGAAATCGATGTGGCTTGGTTGGAGCAGCAAGTTGCGGACGGTGCTGTCACCAAAGACGAAATCAAGGCAGCTGAGATTGGGGCGGTGGATCGGTACACCTTCAAGAACACCGGTCGCAGCGTCATCATTCTCGCCAAAGGGCGTTTGGTTAACTTGGGTTGTGCAACGGGTCACCCGAGTTTTGTGATGAGTACTTCATTCACAAACCAGGTGCTGGCTCAAATGGAGCTTTGGAATAACCGTGACACTGACGCTTACGCCGTCAAAGTTCACATGTTGCCCAAGAAGCTGGACGAGGAAGTCGCTCGACTGCATCTCGAGCAGTTGGGAGTCAAGCTTACCGTGCTGAGCGACGAGCAAGCTGAGTACCTCGGGATTCCTGTTGAAGGACCTTACAAGCCTGAGCACTACCGCTACTAGGCTAAGCGTGCCGACACCCTCGCCGAGTTTGGCAGTGTCAGCATCGGATTGATTTACGAAGCCCGGCTACCGCGATGGTAGTCGGGCTTTTTTATGGGTAGGTCGAACATTGTCGCAGTGTTCCCAGCAAGCGTTTCTGCCTTCAATGCGGCGACGATTACTGTCTCGATCCCGCCACCTAGTTCTTTCCAATCATTCGAAATGCGGGACGTTGGCGTCCTCGCCCTTATTTTGCGCCGCGGTGCATCATGTCCGAGGTTTGCACCACTACTGCGCGCCATGCTTCATTTGCTTTAACATCTGTGCCGTCGTAAGTCTTGAAGTAAATCTTGAATCAAAATTGATTGCCCCTCAAAAATGCCACAGACTACCCCGTTTGCCGCACTGCGCTACAATCTTGACCACGTTGGGAATCTCTCGGACGTGATCGCCCCACCGTATGACGTGATCGACCCTGAGCTTCAAGATGAGCTTTACAAGAGGCACGCAGCGAACGTGATTCGAATCATCCTTAACCGGCAGGAGCCGGGAGATGATGGAGATCAGAGGTATGAGCGAGCTGCAAAATTTGTTGAGCAGTGGAAGAGTGAGGGCGTCTTGGTGCGGGAAGAGAAGCCCGCTTACTACGTGTATCACCAGCAGTTCGAGCACGAGGGCAACCTGATCAATCGGCGTGGATTCATGGGACGCGTTCGTTTGCAGCCATTCGGCGAAGGCAATATCTATCCGCATGAAGAGACGCACCCCAAGGCCAAAGTGGATCGCCTCAAGCTGACGACCGCCACCAAGCAAAATAACAGTCAGATCTTTGGCTTGTACCCCGACCCAAGCAACGAGGTTATTACGCTGTTGGACGCCGCTACCGAAGGCATAACGCCAATCGAGTCAACAGATCACCTCGGCGTGAGGCACATCCTCTGGCCTGTGACCGATGAAGCCGTAGCCGCTCGTGTTACTGAACTGATGGAAGATCGACCGATGTTTGTAGCTGATGGGCATCATCGGTACGAAACAGCATGCAATTATCGTGATCAAGTGATTGAGGAGACAGGAGGAATCGCAGAGGATCATCCGGCCAATTTTGTGATGACGATGCTCGTTGGGATGAGTGATCCTGGGATGATTGTGCTTCCAACCCACCGATTGTTGCGTGGGACTCCAACTTTCAGTTCAACCGAGATCATTGAGAAGCTTGCTGGAAAATTCGAATGCGAAATCGTCGAGGGCGGACTTGATGCTGCCAATCAGGTTTGGGCAACCATGGAGTCGGCTGACGAACAGGGCATCGTCGGGCTTTATGCGGTTAACGACGCAAAATGGGTGCTGTGCAAGGCTTCCGATGGCGCACAGGCACGGATTCAAGAGTTGGCTTCCGAGCAGAGTGAAGATTGGCGTCGTTTGGGCGTTAGCCTGCTGCATCGCCTCATGATCGACGATTTACTGGGTTGTGAAGGGCACCCCAAGCCGACTTACGTCCACGAAGTAAGCGAGGTGTTGGACGGGTTGCGAGGCGAGGGAAGCCAAGCTGAAAGTGACAGTGATGAGCCGTATACCCTGGCTGCCTTGGTCATGCCTGCCAAACTCGAGCATGTTGAAGCGATTAGCTTGCTAAAAGAACGCATGCCGGCGAAGAGCACCTATTTCTACCCCAAGCTCCTTAGCGGACTCACGTTCAATCCGCTTGCTTGAAGTGCTTTGCCGCCTTTCCTAGGTATTCCCGATCGTTTCCGCCTGTGAATCGACGTCGCGGAAATGCCAATCGGAGCCGGCTGGTGGCACTGGCTTGAGGAGATCGGGTGCGGAATGTCTGGGTGCGGGTACCAGTTCAGTGGTACCAGTTCAGTGGTACCAGGCTCAGGGATTTGCT
>NZGD01000269.1 GCA_002690925.1 Rhodopirellula sp. | reverse complement strand
GCGGTGTAAAGCTCTTTCGCACGTGCATGGCTTGCGGCCCTCACGCGGTTGATAGGGACTTCGCTGGTCGTTCCATCAGCCTTCTTCAGGACAACGTTCTTTCCGTTGACGCCGGAGAACTCGGCCTCAATTTGAAACTTACCCGTATTGTCCGTCCATGTTTCCGCATTCGTGGAGCCAGTTAGAGTGAAGACTGCTACACATAGAGTGAACAGAGTGAGCATCAAACGATTCATCGGATAATTCCAGTAGTGAGTTTGCTTGGATCGCCATCTCTTTGGCGAACGTGGTTTGGATGTTTGAGCGCGGGTTTCCATAGGAAACCAAAAATCTCTCGCAAATGGCTGCCCTAGCGAAACCACAAGCAAGTCGCAGATCACATCTAAGAATATCGAGATCACTGCATCGAAACAAACCACAGGGTAAATAAGGACCGCTTGGAATGCCATTACCCAAAGACGGTTCGATGTAAAATCTGTGAGATCGCATGTCCCCGAGTGTGTATTTAAGGCGTTGGCTTGGGAGAATCCGGTGTTCTGGTGTATCTGCGCACTCATTAGCGGGGCTTGATAAATACGAATGGCTAGACCCAGGCTGTTGGTTCGAGCCAATGGGGTTCGGAAATTTAGGTGTTCGCCGACATCGTCACGAATGGTTATGGAGGCGGGCAAGGGCTCAAGCAAGCCAGCTTGAGTCGACGCCAGACACGAGGTAGGACAAGTTTTATTTATTTCGGCCGCAATGGGCGTGTGGTATTGTGGGAATAAATCACGTTACCTCTCGCACTTACGGCAAGCAAATGTGTATTGGACTGCGTTCTACTTTTCGGACTGGCATGTTGTTGCTGGCATGCGTTGCAAGCGACTCGGGACCCTTGCATGCAGATGAGTCCGATCTGCAGTCGCGAGGCGATGGAAAGGTTGTCGAAATCTCCGAGGACGGGGTACCTGTGCTCGTTTATCAAATACAGGAAAATTCATTGGATGGTGCTTGGCCACGTGCTGGTTATGTCCACCCTCTGTATGACTTGGATGGCAAGGTTTTCACCGAAGATTTTCCTGAGGACCATCGACACCATCGAGGGGTTTTTTGGGCTTGGCATCATCTTTCGGTCGGTGATTTGATTTTGGGTGATCCGTGGCTTTGCAAAGATTTTGTTCGGCAATGCACACAAACAACAACTGGCGCAGTCCAAAGAGACGATGAAGCGTGTGTTGGCATCGATCTGGTAACGCTATGGAAGTCGCCGCTCTTGAAAGACCTTAACGGTGAGATGTTGCCAGTGGTAAAGGAAGAAACGCACATCGTTGTTCATCGTAAAACAGAAAATCAGCGTTCGGTTGATTTTGATATTTCGCTGCTTGCCATGTTGCAAAACGTCCATTTGGGTGGCAGCGACGATGCAAAAGGTTATGGAGGTTTTTCGCCGCGGATTAAGTTAAATTCCAAGCAAGTGTTTCGTTTTGGCAGTGGGGAAGTCGAGCCAACGAGGACCGCAGTTCAGGGGGGGGCATGGGTCGACATCAGTGACGGTCAGCGAGGCTTGGCAATCATGTCGCATCCGGGAAATCCAGTGGTGAATCGCGGTGCGAAAAAAATCGAGTCCGGCAATGAAAATCATGAGCTGGGTGACTCAGCGGAACGGTCATCGCCGTTTTGGATTCTGAGACGTAAAAACAGTATGCAGAATGTTGCCTACCCAGGACGCAAGCCTGTGTCATTGTCAACCAAAACTCCCATGCGTTTGCGGTATCGCTTAGTGATTCATGATGGGGCAGTGCCCTCAGGAAGCCTGCAGCAAATTTACGAACGCTATGCCGGCGAAAAATAATTCATCGGATGGGGTGTTTAGCAAGGTGTTCCCGGATCTTAATTCCACAGGTCGGGTCGACCATCGGATGAGTCGCGAGGTGGCAAACACTGGCGCCAGCATTTAGATAACGCGTGACGTCCATGGCTGTTTCAATCCCACCCAAACCGATGACTTCGATTCTGGAGTGACATTCCTCAATCGCGAAAGCAAATGCCCTGACTTGTTCCAGCGAGGCATCTAAGATCGCACGGCCACAAATGCCCCGCTGCTGGGATTCGAACATCAGTTCGTTGTCAGTTTCGCCCACGCGGCTTGCAATGCTGTTGGTCATCGAGACAGCGTTAGCATACCCGTCAACAGCGGACAAAAATTTGGGAATCACTTGCTGGTCGACGAAGTGGCCCACTTTGATGATGAGCGGTGTCTGGCCAATTGCTGATTTCACAGCCTCACTGACGAGTGCGGACGCTCTCAGATCGAGATAGAGTTGCCCGTCACAGGTGGTGACGTTGGGACAGGAAAAATTTGTTTCAATACAATCAGCGCCACTTTCAAGTGCCCACTTCGCACACTTTGCGTAATCTGCGGCCAGTTCGGTGATTCCCCAACCCTTTTGCATCGTTCCTACGATGGATACAGACAGAACTTTGTTTCGGGGAAGCTGCTGACGTGTCCATTCAATGTCCCGACGCCAAGTATCCGGCGCCGCGGATGGCATGCCAAAAGCAACGGCCCAGGATCCCTGCATCGACGTGCTCGGTGATACGCGACTCTGCGTGCCATCCAATTGCCCACATTCGACTGGCTGCAAGTTCGGCATCGGGTAACAGTCTCTCGGTTGACTTCTGACCGTTTTATAGGTCAGGACGTCGAAACCAAGCTGGGCGTAATAGCAGCACCAACGGCCATTAAGAAGCGGGCCAGCCGAAATGCCCAGTGGAGACGCTACCTCACGTCCACAAAAGTGCCAACGACCAGACATTTCAGGGACAGCGATTCGCGGCACAGCCGGTGGATGGTCGTAATTCCACTGGTAAGACTGTTCAGGGTCGTAACGCGGTAGTCGCAGTGACTTCATTCGCTCAGCTTTTCAAAATTGGCGACCTGGTTTTGGTACCAATGAGGATCACTTGGACGCATGTCTTGGTGTTCGAATGTACGCTCGGAAGATGTCGCTGTCACTTAGGCTTTGGTCCTTCTACGGTTATCGCCATCACAATCGGTGACGTGGGGTCGTCACCCTTGACCAGTTCGATTTCGCGGATGACCTGATTTGTGCGAGGTGAAACGCGAATGTGTCGTAGCTGTTGGCCACGTGCTGACAGGGCATAGTCAGAATCGGGGACATCAACGCGGCGAATGTAGTCCGCAAAATGGAGGCCGTTTGACAAGGGGTGGTCTTCCGTTCTGCCGTCTGCCAGGTGCAGTCTGACGATCATTGACACCGATTTTTGCTGATGAGCAGGGAATCCCCAGCCGCTCACACCACTGAGAAGATGGATCGTGGTGGCTGGCGCATTGCACGGCACCCGGACAGACTTAGGCATTTTGGGAGGCATGGTGCCTCGCGGCCCATGAAGCAAAATAAGATTCGCAACACGTTTTCCTTCGGGATCAACGAGTTGAAAAGGTACCTCGCCCACCATTTTTGGTGACCAATCTTCAAACACGAATCGATCTGCTCCATTATCTCCTTCATGGAAGAGACCCTTGGTACTGATTGCTGTTGCTGCTTTCTCTAGCGGCAGCGGCAAGAAACGACCTTTGTCGGTAAGGAATTCCAGCAGGTCGGTAAAACCTTGTGAATCAATCTGTTTTTCAAATCCTTCAGGCATGACAGATTTGCTGGAAGCCATCAGACGCTCAATGTCTTCTCGAAGCACGACTTGTTTTTTTCCTTGAGCATCAAAAATTTCAACTGCTGTTTGAGTTTCTGACGCAAGCATTCCGTTCACCACAACTCCGTCGAGCGTCAGAATTGAATAACTGCGGTAGTTGCCCTCAACGCTGCGACTGGGATCCAAGATGTGAGTCAGCAATTCAGCTTTGGGGTGCACTGCCATCCCGGTCAGGTCAGGCCCCACCTTTTTGCCCTCACCACGATGCATGTGACAGTTACCGCAGTTCTTGACGTAGATAGCCTTTCCTCGCTCAACATTTCCTGAGCTTTTCGTGACGTACATAAGCGAAGCGAGTACTTTTTCGCGATCCGGACTTGGTAACCCGCCACTGCCGGAAAGGACTTTCTCAGCCAATTTCCTTATTTCAGGTGTTGGATGAGCGAGCAGTCCCTGCTGTTGGCTTAATGACAAATCTTCTCGCGACAGGTCTCGTGTCTCCAAAGCCTTCAACAAACTGATCGTTGTTTCCGGACGTGATAGTAGAACTAGAATTGCTTGAGTTCGTGATGCAGGTGTCATCTGTTTCATTGAGCTAAGAATCACATTGCCAACTCCGGGGGCGCGACTGCCTCGGACTGCATCGATCATTCCTAATGCTGCTGATTGCGGTGTTCTGGGAGTGATGGAAGCCAGCAGGTCGGCGGCGGCTTGCGGTGAAGTCGACATCAAGGTGATCAATTGCTGTGATGACTCGACTCTTGCCAGAGGCTCCGTCTTTTCGTCACTCGCAATCTGCAGTAGTGAGGTGGCAATCTTGTCGGCATTCTTGGCGAGTTTTTCACTTCCCCAGATCTGAGCCAAACGGATCAATTGCCCCTTGGAACCAGCTGGAAGTCCGTCAAATAATGCGACCAACGCGTTGTCCGTTTCCTGACTGAGTTCAATGGGGGTTGTTTTGGGCCAACCCTTTGTCAGACCGTTGAGTACTCGTTTGGAAACTTCGCGTGACGATTCGGGGAGTGCTTTTACTAACAGTTCGATGGCCTTGCTGTCAGCGGATCGCGCCACATGCTCAGAAGTGATCTCCGTAGCTCGCAGCACGGCAGCGGCAATCGGTGCACTCTGGCTGCACGCGAGAGCCAGGAATTGTCCACCATTGGTTGCAGCTGCAGCGATGCCTGCATCGGTTAGCCAGCGATCGGACTCGTTGGCTGCAAGTGAGACAGCAGCTTGCTTCGCAGCTCGTCTTGTCGCTGGCATTTCTGCCAAGGCAAGCAGGGCAGATAAACGGACTTGTGCATGAGGAGATGAAAATGCTGGCGAGCTCAACAAGGCATTCAAGCTGATCTGATCCCGCGGTAGCGCTTCAATGGCTGTTCGCACTACTGCGTGGGACGGGTGTGTCAGTGCCTCATGCAATGCAGTTCGGACATTCGGTTTCTTGAATTCTCCGAGGCCCTGAAGCACTCGGATTGCGTGGATGGCTGCCACATCCATGCCGATCGGATCAAGCTGTTGTCGTTTTAGTAAATTCAGTAATTCTGCAGTGGTCTCGGTATTTCCTGACTCTACAAGGAGTCTCTGTGCATGACGGCGCCAAAACATGTTGGAGGACGAAAGTGTTTTTACAAGCTTTTCCGCCGATGCACCCGCGAGCGTCTTGGGCTCGGTAACGTCCACTACGTGCGAATCGTAGGTGATCCGATAGACTCGTCCATGCTTTTTATCGCGAAGATCGGTCATGTAGGCATTGCCTGGTCCATTACGGAATCCAACGGGTGTCGGGTTGTGCTGAACAATGTAGTTGTACCAATCGATAACCCAGACATTTCCATCGGGGCCAATCTCCGCCATGATCGGTGCTGCCCATTCGTCATCGCTGGCAAGCAGGTTGACAGGACTGGTTGATTTGAAACCAGCTCCCTGCGGTGTCAATGCGAAGGTTCCAACCAGATGTCCTGTTGGGCCAGCGACGAATGCCGCGCGATTCCAGTAAGCCTGTGGGTAAGTCCTTGCTGTGTAGATCGCGTGTCCTGCAGCAGCAGTGTAGCCGCCATGGTGATCAACCTGCCGCACCTTCTCGGTGATAGGGTCGAATTCATGATTGTCTGCTATTCCACCCAGAACAGAAGACGTCCATCCGCGGACACGCTCATAATGACGGTTCGCAATCGGCATGAACTCACTTGGGTTGCGATTGGCAGTTGAGCCGAACAGCAGGCCGTCTTCGCTGAACCCAACGCCCCATGAATTATTGTTGGTGTTTCGCAGGAACTCGAATTCGGTAACCGCTACCTGATCATTGACGATCTCAACTTTGAAGCGGTAGAAACCCGTGCGGAACGATTGCTGTTTCCCGGCGATCGTGCCGTTGAAGCCTGCATAGCCAACCATTCCATAAAACCAATTGTCAGGACCTGCATTCAGGTTGCTTGGACCTGCGTGCGTGTCGCCAGTACTCCATCCCGAAAACAGAGTTGTTCGGACGTCAGCGACATCATCACCATCCGTATCCTTTAAAAACAGCGTGTCTGGTGCCTGATGCACGATGAGGCCCCCATTTGAAAATGCCATGCTGGTTGGGATGCTAAGCTGTTCCGCAAAGATCGTGAACTTATCTGCTTTGCCATCGTTGTCAGTGTCTTCGCAAATGCGAATGCGATCTCGGCCTTTGCCCTCTGGTTGTTTTTCGTTGGGGTAATCGTAGGTTTCGGCGATCCACAGACGACCTCGCTCATCCCAAGCCATCGCAATCGGCTTCCCGCCGATTTCCGGTTCAGAAGCAAAGAGAGAAATCGTGAATCCATCAGGAACTGCGTAGTGCTTGATGGATTCGGCAGGCGGTAGAGGCTTTTGCATCAGGTTGCGTGGTGGCTCTTGCACACCCCACTGCTTGCTGACAACGTAGTTGGGGATTTTTGGTCCAACGTCAACGAACTCAAAAGGTTGTTTTTCCAAATCGCGGACCTGTACAGGAAAGGCTTCCAGCGGTTCTCTTTCAGGTCCAGCGAAGTCAGCCGCCTTTGTCGGGTCCTGCTTACATGCCCAGCGGATCCCACGCTCGATCAGATTGTGAAAGCCCGGGTTCGAGAATGTCCGTGAGTCATGCCCCCATGCTGTGTAGAAGACACGACCCTCACCTTGGTCACGCACCCAGGTCCAAGGCTCACGCTGGTCGCCCTCGCGGCGGTACTCAAGGACTGTCCGGTTCTTCTCGTTGTGCTTCGTATGAACATAAGTTTCGTCCCAGCTCTCGAAACTGCGGTACCCCTTCATCAGAGGATGGGTTTCGCCGGCATCTGTGGGTAAAACGGTAAACGTTCCGGTTCCGTGGCGTTGAAATTGTGCACCCATCAAGGCAACCACTTCCTCGTTGTTGCGAAAGCAGAAGGACGCACAATGCAACGGCACAAAACCGCCACCTTGACCTACGAAATCGAGAAGAGCTTTGGCTTGACCATCGGTGATGCGATCAATGTTCGCGTACACAATCAGTCCGTCAAGCTTGGCTAGATTGTCTGCGTTCAAAACCGCATCTACATCTTCACTGTACTGAATGTTGATTCCACGCTCCGACAAAGCTGGCATCAACTCAGCGGCGCGACGGGCGGGTTGGTGATGCCCCTGATCGCCTAGAAATTGCAGCCTCAGTGGCGCTGGACCTTCGGCACGCGTCGAGGTAGCTGCGACAAGCACAACAGAAAGAAAGGTGACAGCTTGGACCGAGAGGAATATTCTTGACATGGCGTGATCGCTTGTAGTTCGGTGTTGCTGGCTACCCACCCAGCAGAAATGGCAGCGTCCTGTTGGGCAAACCAACCCGTGTAGAAACCGTGCTGGCTACCCGTAGGCAAACGGCTTAACCGAGGGTGAAATCCGGCAAAGCAACTTTTTCACCGCCCTTTTCGGCGGACTCGTGAGCACAGATCCCAACACAGGTCCAGTTCGCGCTTGTGACAGCGTTGGGCCAAGGCTCACGATCTTCAATTAAAGCAGTAGCGAATTCATTCACCAGATGCGGATGTGATCCACCATGTCCACCACCTTGGATGAATGACAGATGGTCAGCATCATGGATTTCCTGTGGCAACGTAAACTTTTGAATCTCTGGCGGAAGTAAGTGTGCGAAATCAGGAATTTCCACTTTCTCCGGGATTTCGGGCTCAGGTTTTTTCGCCGTGTGAATCACGTGCGGTTCATTTTCGACCAAGGTCCACTCGAAACTCTTTTTGGTGCCATACACGTCGAAGCTCTCGCGATACTGTCGGGCCACGTCGTAAAGAAATCGCCATATGTGCGCAGTGATGTCGCTGTCTTGAATCTTAATGTGGCACGATTCAACCGCGTA
Source organism: Rhodopirellula sp. (assembly GCA_002690925.1). GTDB lineage: Bacteria > Planctomycetota > Planctomycetia > Pirellulales > Pirellulaceae > Rubripirellula. The sequence continues at coordinate 29,898 of NZGD01000269.1, read as the reverse complement.
GCGATTACCCGATTTTTGAGCGATGTCATCACGCACCGTGCCTGAACCGAAGCAACTCACGTACTCGGCCAAGCCATTGACCAACCCTAGGCAGGGACTGACCACATGGGTCGCGTAGTGCATGGGAATCATCCGTTCCCAGTATTCGGGCCACCCATCCATGTCTTGAGGATGTGATGCTGCAAGATGCTGGATCTTGCCGAGTTCACCTTTCTGGTACAGGTCCTTGATGTACAAGAATTCCCGGCTGTACACGACCGTCTCTGCCATCATGTATTTGAGACCAGTTTCCTTTACTTTCTCGACTATCTGACGACACTCCTCGATGGTGGTTGCCATGGGGACTGTGCACATAACGTGTTTGCCTGCATCAAGTGCCTTAAGTGACATCCAGGCATGGTCCGCGATCGGACTGTTGATGTGCACATAGTCCACTTCAGGGTCAGCCAGCACGTCGTCGTAGCTTGTGTACCGCTTTTCAATTCCAAATTGTTCGCCGGTCTGCTTAAGTGATTCCTCGTTGCGTCGGCAGATGGCGACCACATTGGTGTTCGGATGTGCTTGATAAATCGGGATGAATTCGGCTCCGAAACCGAGGCCAATCATTGCAACGTTAACTGTTTTGTTCATTTTGACTCCAAGTGGGATCGTTCACCGCAGGATCGTTGGGCACTGCGGCGTCATTTGAGGACTGTAGAGGCGTCTAGAGTTTCAGGGGTGTCTAGGACTTGAGCGGTGTTGGGTGTCTTAGGATTCGTAAGCTGGGCGGAGCAGTCGTTGTTCAAGACGCTCGCATGATTTGGGATGTCCAATTACTTAAAGCCATGCCATTTATTTTGACTGAGATTTGGGCAGCCGAACTGCTCACAGAATCTTTCCTTGGACGACAGTATAGCGGTCATCGTTTGACGCAAATTCACCGGCTTCATTCGTGAATGCAACGTTGGACCGCATTTTTTTGGGGGACAATTTGGCGGCTCGGGTCGATCGGGAACGCAAAGTTGTTGAGTGAGTTTGCGTCGTTGACACAGGGCGAATGGGAGCAGGGAGGGGATTTCAGCATTGTGGGTGACACTCAGGACGAAATACTAGGTTCTGGAGCCCATTGATCCCATGAGGTAATGCGCATAATACTTGAGTTATTTTACCGATGGTTTTCGCGTTGTGTGTGGCAATTAAGCGTTATAAACAGATGCTGTTCTCGGGGTCAGAGTGTCGTTCGTTTTTGAGAGTTGAGTAATTTAGCGTGGTGAATAAGTTGCGATCTGTCGCTTTGCTCATTGAAACATCAAATTCATACGCTAGGGGAATCCTGACGGGGATTTCTGACTTTGTACGGCAACATGAAGGCTGGTCGATTTATTTGCCTGAGCAGGACCGCGGCGGAAAGCCCCCGAAGTGGCTCTCGACGTGGAGTGGTGATGGCATCATCGCCCGCATTGAGAATGACGGGATCGCCACCGCCTTGAAACGATCGGGTTTGCCAGTGGTCGACGTTAGCGCGGCTCGGCATCTCAAAAATATTCCCTGGGTGGAAACGGATGATGAAGCGATCGCACGGCTGGCGGTGCAGCATCTTTCTGAACGTGGTTTTCAGAATTTTGGGTTTTATGGTGACAACGCATTCAATTGGGCGATTTGGCGGAAACAAAATTTTGAACGGCTGGTGGGCGAAGCAGGCGGAAAATGTTTCGTTCATGATTCGATTTCGCGGCATGATGCTCAGTACTCTTGGGATCGCGAAAAGGTTGCCTTGTCTGAATGGCTTGCTAGGGTACCGCGCCCCATTGGAATCATGGCATGTTATGACATTCAGGCCCAAAAGCTGTTGGACGTGTGCCGCGACCAGAATATTGCCGTCCCTGAAGAAGTGGCGGTACTCGGCGTTGACAATGACTTACTCATCTGCGATCTGGCAAGCCCGAGATTATCAAGTGTGATCTGTAATACAAAACGGACCGGTTTCGAGGCTGCTTCACTGCTGGATCGGATGATGGCGGGTGAAGAGGTCGGGTCGAAGTCGATTCTTGTACAGCCCTTGGGCATTGAAACACGTCAGTCAACGGATATCCTCGCAATTGATGATGCTGACGTTGCGGCAGCGTTGCGTTTCATCAGGGAAAATGCGGTGTCTGGAATCAACGTCAGCGATGTGTTGCGGGCGGTTCCTTTGTCCCGGCGAGTTTTGGAGAGCCGATTCCGAGCCGCGTTAGGTCGCACACCGCACGAAGAAATCACACGTTTGAGAATGGGCAAGGTCAAGGAACTACTGACGGGAACTGAGCTCTCACTTTCGGAAATTGCATCGCGAACGGGTTTCAGGCACGATGAATACCTCTCAGTCGCGTTTAAGAAAGCGGTTGGGGTGCCACCGCGGGACTTTCGCCGTTCCGAAAAGGCTTGTTAAAAGATCGGTTTTGTCAGTGGAACACAGACGCGTTCATAACGTGGGATGGGCGTCATCACAATTGAGTTCGTTTCAGGAAGATGGAGCGGTATGTCGGATCCGGCAAGATGGGTATCGGACGCACCGCTGGGTGCGTTGTTCCCGCGATTTGCTTGGCTGTCTCGTACACGCGGTGTTAGACACTGCACGTTAGTTAGTTCCAGCCGCAGACGGTTCCGCGGTCGAATTCTTAGGCCGGCTGCCATTTTTCTTTTTCTTTGCGTTGTTGTTCTTGGTCTCTCGTTTCTTCTTGTGTGAGTTCGCCTTCAGTTCGGTTTCGATGCCGCTATCGCCTTGTGACTTCATCCATGCAGCGAGTTCGCTTTTGAGGTCAGCGATGGTGCCTTGGTGCTCGGGATGATCAGCCAGATTATGCATTTCTAGAGGATCGTTGAGTACGTCAAAGAACTCCACGGCAGGTCTGTGTTGGTAATTTTTGACCACCCACTTCGCTTGTTCATCGCCGGCATCGGCGGCTGCCACGATCGACTTGAATTCTTTGCTCTTCGTGCAGGCATTGGTGAAAAGCTGGTCTGGCTGCAGATTGAGTATCAGTTTGTGGGTTCGTGACCGAATCGATCTGATGGGATAGCTGGCATTACCATTAATGATGCCTTTGGTGGTCATCAGGCCAAAGACATGTTCTTTGTGCTGATTGGTCTTTCCTGCCAAGACATCAACAAAACTTTTTCCGTCGAGGGTGTTGTCAAGCTCGCCACCTGCAACATCAACCAAGGTTGGCGTGATATCAACATATTCCAACATGGCGTCGGTGGTAGAGGCCGGTTTCACATGGCCCGGCCAACGTACAATCATGGCCGATTGGAGACCGCTGTCGTAGCAAGTCCATTTCGCAAACGGGAATGAATTTCCCTGCTCCGAAACGACCACCACAAGAGTGTCTTCAATACGGTCATGCTTTTTGAGTAGGGAAAGCAGTTGCCCCACTTGATCGTCGTAGTAGGTGATTTCGGCAAGATAACGACTGAAACAATCACGCACTTCGGGCGTGTCGGCGAGGTAGGGTGGCAATTTTACGTCTGCGACAGGGTATTGCGACGCATCACCCTTGTTCCAGGGTGAATGTGGTTCGTTGCTGCAAGCGAAAATGCAGAAAGGTGTCGAACTTGCGGCACACTCGCTGATCATTGTGTCGATGGCTGCCATGTCAGGGTTGTTTTTTTCACCGCTGTACTCAAATTTGAACAGCTGCTGTGGTCCGATGTGGGTTTTTCCAGACAGCGCGACGCGGTATCCGAGTGGTTTTAGGTAATGCGTGATATTACGCACGTTGTCGAAAGTCTGCGTGTGGTTTGGGTAGGCTCCCGTCTTAACCGGGTACTGACCTGTGTAGATGTTGTGACGTGTGGGTGAGCACATAGGCGCACACTGAAAACAGTGCGTCATGCGCATGCCCTCGTTAGCCAAGCGGTCGATATTTGGCGTAGATGCCTGTCCGCCGTAACAGCCGAGGTCCCGGAAAGTACAATCGTCAGCAATCACAAAGAGAATGTTTGGACGCGTGTCCGCCGCGTTTGCCTGCAGACTAAGACTGGCAAGCATGATGGTGCAGAGGAAGGCTGTTTTCATTCTGAAATCTTTTGGTTTGACGAACTGCCGGGAAATGGAACGAGGAGATAGCTGACGTAGCAGAGCGACCGCTATCTCAGAGGTGGTGCTGGGAATCTGACGTTTCCACGTATCGTAACAGCAAACACCCGAGGTGGGACAACGATGCCGGAAATGTAAGCTCATCAATGTGAAACTCCATTCAAGGATTCTGCAGCAGCCAACTCACCTGTCTCCGCAATTGAGACCAGCTTTGTGATTGGTAGATGCTCTGAACACCGTGTAGAAGGAAGGAGAGGGTGTCATGTTTCGGGATTGACACGAATGAACGCTTGATTTCGTGGGACGGACGGTGGGACGCTTCGCTCAGACTGTGAATCTGCCACTGAAGACTTCACGCAGTAGCGCGTCTTCGACCGGGGAAAGACTAAAAAAAGTCGGCTGTTTCGTTTGGTCTTGGGAAGTCGGGTATCGGTCGCTATTTTCCTCAGAGTTGATTTTTGGTTCTTCGCTTCGCTCGCCGTGATTCAGAGTTGGGTCAGGTATCTGGTTGCAAGTCTCCTCTACATCAAGGTGTTCCGTCACCAATTGCAAGCGTCTGTCTGATTGGTTGTGGTTTGCTGCGACGGGAATGGTTGATCCGCGGTAGTTGTTGTGTTTCATCAGAAGTCTCATATCGGGGGCCGGTTCACTATCAAATCATGCTGCCCAGGCTGCATCTGTCCGCATTTGGACGGGCTTTTCAATGACGAAACGGTCTTGTCTGTGACACGCGTTTTGAATTCCGTGAATCGAAAAATGCAAGCAGCGGTAAGCATCAGAGGTGGAGAGTTGCATGAAGCGTGCCAAACGATGATGCATTTTCCCAAAGCCACTTCGCTGCAGCGTTTTTTTACCACCGGTGTTCTACTGAGATCACGTAGGTGAACAGATTTTAGTAGAAGCTACAAAGTACTTTGTAAAGATTGGGATGCTCTCCGGCATCGACCGCCTTATCTAGGCATTTGTGGCGCAGGTGCCATGTGCTTTGTGAGATGCCCTTACCCAAGGCACGGTGGTCTCATCATGGATTTGGCTTCGACACAGAGGCAGCATGGGTTGAAAGCCACGTGAGTCACTCACTCGATACATGCGCGAGGGTAAGATCCTAGAATCGTCAGACGTTGTGCCAAACTGTCAAGTTCTTGAATCGCAGACTGGACAGCCTCTGTCTCTCGATGACCCGTCAATTCGATAAAGAACATGTACTCATTCTTGGTTTCTGGAGCCGGAAATGATTCGATCCATGTCAGGTTCAGATCCTGTTGCTTAAAAATGGTCATGGCATTGGCAAGTGCTCCCGGTTCATGGCTCACTTGAAACAGAATGGCGGTTTTGTCGTTGCTGGTGGGAGCAGGACGCTCTCTACCGAGTACTGCAAACCGCGTTACGTTATTGGGGTTATCTTCAATGCTATTCGCAATCACATCAAGTTCGTACTCACGGCCTGCCTCCAAACTTGCGACTGCAGCAACACCTCGTTGCTGTGACGCGAGCTTTGCTGCGGCTGCCGTGCTGCTGATTTCCACAAGCTGTGCATTGGGTAACTGTTTCGCCAACCATCCTCGGCACTGCGACAAGGCTTGCGGTTTACTGTGTACTTCGGTGATTTGATCGCGAGGCGTTGTGGAAAGTAGGTTGTGATGGATCGGTAGCAGGACCTCACCGCAAATTTGCATGTCACCTCTGACAAACATACCTAGCGTGTCGACGACCCGGCCGTCGGTGCTGTTTTCAATGGGGACAATGCCGCACAGAGCGTCCTCGCGTGCCACTGCCTCGAAGACGGCGGGGATCGACGCGACGGGTGTGAGTGTCGTGGCATCACCAAAATATTTAATGGCTGCCAGGTGACTGTAGCTGTGGGGTGGGCCAAGATAGATCGCTTGTAATCGATGGACTGATTGCAGGCATATGCTCGATACGTGTCTCAGTAAAGCAGCGCTGCTTGCGTTGGGAACTGCTCCGTCTTCGTGTGACTCTTCCGCTTGGGCCGATCGGTCGAGCAGGCGATCGATGCGGGCGGCGGCCTCGGAAATACGGCCGACGGGGGCACCCTGTTGCTCAGCACACATCTGTTGGACTGCCTTGTGACGCTGTCTTACGAGTTCCAGAATTCGCTGATCGATGGAGTCGATTACCTCGGAGGTTTTCACCGCGCGGTCTGAACTCGGTTGTGTTGTGGAGTCATTGCTGGATGAAGAATTCATGAGCGTGTGCGATCGCGTTCACGGAGCGGAGGTCGTGTCAGAGCTGGGCTTGAGGAGCTGCTTTGCGTGCAGTGAGCTCGAAAAGCGGGGCGGGCGGTGATCCGCCATAAAACCGACAAATTTCATTGTCACAACGTGTTTTTTGGGGAATAGCCTCTTTTGGCTGTCATTTTGACAACAAGGCAGAGCGGCTGGTTCGTGGCACTTTTGGGTGACTGCCAAAAATGTTTCTCAATAGTGAATGATGGCACTTTTATCGTCTTTAAACGGTTTTTTTTACTGCGGTTGGTGAAAAATACACCCGAAATCTGATTCGATGTGACGACTGGCACAGGCTTTGCCTATCAAAACACCGCGACCTTGGATGTGACGAAATGGACATCCAGTGACAGATAGGAAAGCTGACGTGAGTCAGAATCAGGGATTTGTGTGTGATTCGGGCAAATCCTGTCATAAAAAAGAGACTGAATTAGAAAATTGAGATGAACGCAGCGTTACCGCGTTGCAGGACTGAAAAGGAGAACGAAATGGCACAAGGCGAAAAAATCATCGGGATCGACCTCGGCACAACCAACAGTGTTGTGGCTGTAATGGAGGGTAGCGAACCCAAAGTTATCCCTAATCCCGAAGGGAACCGTTTGACACCCAGTGTGGTTGCTTTCACTGATAAGGAAGACTCGATTGTCGGGGAGCCAGCTCGTCGGCAGGCAGTGACTAACCCGAAACGCACGGTCTACTCGGCAAAACGTTTCATGGGACGTCGGCATCATGAGGTCGAGTCCGAGGAAAAAATGGTTCCGTACGGCGTCTCGGGCGCCGCTGATGAGTACGTGAAAATCGAGGTGGGTGACAAGCAACACACGCCGCAGGAAATCTCGGCCAAGGTCCTCCGCAAGCTCAAAGAATCTGCGGAGTCTTATCTTGGGCACAAGGTCAATAAAGCCGTGATCACGGTTCCGGCCTACTTCAACGACGCACAGCGTCAGGCAACCAAAGACGCTGGACAAATTGCGGGGATCGAGGTTGCTCGTATCATCAATGAGCCAACAGCGGCAGCACTCGCTTATGGTTTGGATAAGAGTAAAGATGAAAAGATCATTGTTTTCGACCTTGGTGGCGGAACGTTTGACGTTTCCGTGCTCGAGGTCGCCGATTCCGGTGATGAGGATCAGGAGAGTCGCGTCTTTCAGGTGATCAGCACCTCGGGTGACACGCACCTGGGCGGAGATGATTTTGATGAGGCTCTGATCAACTATGTCGCCGACGAGTTCAAGAAAGAGAACGCGATTGATCTGCGTGACGATCCAATGGCGCTTCAACGTTTGCAGGAAGCATGCGAGAAAGCGAAGAAAGATCTGAGTTCTCTGCCAGAGACCGACATCAATCTGCCGTTTATCACTGTTTCCGATAACGTGCCGAAGCACCTGACCATGAAGGTCACACGTAGTAAGTTCGAAGAACTGGTGGACGATCTTGTTGAGAGATGCCGCCAGCCTGTGTTGCGTGCCCTGAAAGACGCTGGATTTGAAGCCAGTGACATTGATGAGATCGTTCTTGTCGGTGGTAGCACTCGTGTGCCAAAGGTTCGGGAACTGGTGAAGTCAATCTTCGGTAAAGAGCCACACCAAGGCGTGAATCCGGATGAGGTTGTCGCAGTCGGGGCTGCCATTCAAGGTAGCGTTCTTGCTGGTGAGCGTACTGACGTTTTGCTGTTGGACGTGACGCCTTTGACGCTTGGTATCGAGACCGAGGGTGGCGTCATGACTGCTCTGGTTGAACGCAACACGACTGTCCCTGCGGAAAAGAAGAACGTCTTCAGTACTGCCGCCGACAACCAGACGGCTGTGACCGTGCGTGTTTTCCAGGGAGAACGCAAGATGGCGAACAGCAATCGCTTGCTTGGGGAATTCAATTTGGAGGACATTCCACCGCAACCGCGAGGGGTTCCGCAGATTGAAGTGAAATTCGACATCGACCAGAATGGGATCGTTTCCGTCTCAGCCAAGGAGCTGAAAACTGGTAAGGAAGCGTCTGTGACCATCAATGAAGCCGGAGCTCTCAGCGAAGATGACATTGAACAGATGCGGAAAGATGCGGAGTCCAATGCAGATGAAGACCGCAAACAGTTCGAGTTAGTCGAAGCCCGGAATCGCGCTAGCCAACAGGTCTACCAGTTGGAAAAGCAGATGAAGGAGCATGAGGACAAGCTCACTGACGCGGACACCGAGCCGATGAATACCGCAATCGACAAGGTAAAAACCGCGGCTGAGGGTGAGGATGCTGCTGCCATCAAAGCAGCGTCCGATGAACTTGATGCTGCATCGCAGGCATTTAGCAAGGTTTTGTACGAAAAAACCAGTGCTGCCCCGGAAGGTGCCGCGCCTGATGCTGCCGCGGCAGGAGCCGGTGGTGATGCAGATGATGATGCGATCGACGCCGATTACGAAGTCAAAGAGTGATCGATGACCACTGCTGATTGAGTCAAAGGCGGGTGTCAAACACCCGCCTTTTTTTATGCCCATGGTGCTGTTTCAGGCGCAGTAATTGCAACTAAGTGAAGCAAAGGGAGGAAGACTGTCATGACTTTTCGATTTGATAAATTAACCAACAAGGCACAAGCTCTCGTCGCCGATGCTCAGGCTCGCGCTGCGTCGGCGGGGAATCCCGAAATCAACCCGCTCCATCTGCTAGCAGGCATGCTGGATGAATCCGATGGGATTACGCGGCCACTACTGGAGAAGATGAAGGTTGATGTTGGGCAACTCGGTAAACTTGTTGCCAGTGAAACAGAGAAATTGCCGTCTGTGACCGGTGGTCGCCAACCGGGGATCGCGCCCAACTTGCAAAAAACTTTTGACGCTGCCGCTCAGGCGGCGGAAGGGTTGAAGGATGAGTTCGTCAGTACGGAGCATTTGTTGCTGGGACTGGTAACCGCAGCAAGTAAAGCGAAGAATTTACTTTCCCTGTCCGGGATCGGCAAAAATGATGTGCTTGAAGCAATGCAGGCGGTTCGTGGTTCTGCACGTGTCACTGACCAGAATGCCGAAGACACTTATCAAGCGTTGGAGAAGTTTGGCTTTGATCTGACACGGCTGGCAGCGGAAGGAAAGCTTGATCCGGTGATAGGTCGGGATAATGAAATTCGGCGCGTCGTACAGGTGCTTTCACGGCGAACCAAAAATAACCCTGTGCTGATTGGCCAGCCGGGTGTAGGTAAAACAGCGATCGCGGAGGGTCTGGCGCTTCGAATCTTTGAAGGTGATATTCCTCAAAGCTTGCGTGACAAGCGTGTGATTTCGCTCGACATGGGGGCGCTCGTCGCGGGAGCAAAATTCCGTGGAGACTTCGAAGAACGCTTGAAGGCCGTGCTGCGGGAAGTCAAAGACTCCGATGGACAAGTGATCTTGTTCATCGACGAATTACACCTGGTCGTGGGAGCAGGTAATGCGGAGGGGTCGGCTGATGCAGCCAATCTGTTGAAACCGGAACTCGCTCGGGGAGCCTTGCGTTGCATCGGGGCGACTACGCTTGACGAGTATCGACAGAATATCGAGAAAGACGCAGCATTGGAGCGGCGGTTTCAGCCGGTTTACGTCGGCGAGCCAACCGTTGATGACACGATCGCAATTCTACGAGGCCTCAAGTCGCGGTATGAATCGCACCATGGTGTCCGCATCACTGACAGCGCTCTGGTGGCTGCTGCCAATCTTTCAAATCGCTACATCTCTGATCGGTTTCTTCCTGACAAAGCGATCGACCTTGTTGATGAGGCTGGTAGTCGCTTGGCGATGGAAAAAGAAAGTGTGCCGGAGCCCATTGACCTGATTCAACGGCGATTGAGACAACTTGAACTTGCCCACCGGCAATTGGTGGATGAGCAGGAGGAGTCCGCCATTACCAAGCGGGCAGAAGTCGAAGAAGAGATGGAATCCCTGAGTCGTGAGCTTGCCAGCCTACGAGAGCAGTGGGAAGCAGAAAAACTTGGCCTGGAAGATGTTCAGTCGGTTCGTCAGGAGATTGAACAGCTCGAGCACCAGTTTGCCAAGCTTGATGCTGATGCAAAGCAGAAACAACTCCGTGGTGAAAGCCCTGAGGAGCTGTATCAGGAAATGCTTGAGGTGCGGGAGCAACTCGGCGTATTGGAACAGCGGATTGAAGAGTCAGAGGCTCGCGAGCAGGAGGCGTTGGTACGGGAAGCCTCGGAACAGAATGCTGGGTTGGGGGAAGAAGATCAGAGCGGTGATGAACGACGCTTGCTGAGGCATGATGTCACGGAGGATGAGATCGCTGAGGTGGTAAGTGCTTGGACTGGTGTTCCGCTTACCCGGATGTTGGAAACTGAGCGTGCGAAGTTGCTTGTGATGGAGGAACGTCTTCATCAGCGGGTGGTAGGTCAGGAAGAAGCAGTTCAGGCCGTTTCCGATGCCGTGCGGCGTAGTCGGAGCGGTTTGCAGGATCCTGATCGACCAATTGGGTCTTTCCTGTTCTTAGGTCCAACCGGGGTTGGAAAGACCGAATTGTGCAAGGCATTAGCAGAAGTGATGTTTGATGATGAATCTGCGATGGTGCGTATCGACATGAGCGAGTTCATGGAACGCCACAGCGTGTCACGATTGATTGGTGCACCTCCGGGCTATGTTGGTTATGAGGAAGGCGGCAAGTTGACAGAGGCGGTGCGACGTCGCCCTTATTCGGTGCTTCTGTTGGACGAAATGGAAAAAGCGCATCCTGATGTCTTTAACATCCTCCTGCAGGTTTTGGATGACGGACGGCTGACGGATGGACAGGGACGGACTGTCGATTTTACGAATACCGTCATTGTGATGACCAGCAATGCGGGCAGTCAGGTAATTCAGAAAGTGACTGAGCAGGGAGGAGATGAAGAAGAAATGCATGACGCTGTACACGAAGCATTGAAAGCTCGGTTCCTGCCAGAGTTTTTGAACCGGATTGATGATGTCGTGATTTTCCATCCACTCCTGAAAGCCGAGATTCGGCGAATCGTGGGGCTGCAACTTCAGGAATTGGCAAAACGTTTGGCGGCAAAGGGCCTGGTTTTGGAAGTTTCAGAAGATGCGATGGATGAAGTCGCCGCTGCAGGATATGACCCAACGTTCGGGGCGAGACCGCTGAAGAGAGTGATCCAGCGGGAAATCCAAAATCCGCTGGCAAGGGCGTTGCTGACAGACGGCTATCCCGAGGGAGCAACCGTTCATGTCGCTTACAATGGGAGTCAGTTTGTTTTCAGCGAGCAGGCTGCAATGAATGCAGTGAAGGCCTGATTGGCTTTCCCACACGTCACTGCGGCGACGCTCGGCGTTGCCGTAGGTGGTGGGTGGTTTGAGAACAATTGTCAGGTAAACATGTGAGATGATTCACGATGAATCCGTGCGGATGAAGACCTCGTCACCCTGTACGCGAACGTCGTACGTTTGAAGATTGTGCTGCGGGATATTACGTTCCCTGCAAAGGCCATCTTTGACTCCGAACCCCCAGTAGTGAATTCGGCAGTGAATGACATCTTCGGCCAACCGTCCTCGGACAAGTGAGGCACCGGCATGGGGGCATGGATCGTCGATCGCGTAATAGCCCTCCTGAAGGTGATAAACACCGATCATCTTTCCATTGACTTTAAAGCACTTGGCTTCGCCAACGGCGATGTCTGATGTTCGACAAACAATTTGGAATTCTGCCATCTGGTTCACTGGATTTGTGTTCAACAAGTCGACACAATTCCCGTCATGGTCGTTCAAAATGTCTGCGGGAACGCAATGACACCTAACAAGTCAGCTGAAAATACCCAGTGGTGGTGAGCCAGCATTGTAGGAGTAGAAACGTCCGATGTTCGGTAGTACCAGTTCCAGGTCAGACGCGTTCTCCACACCGAACCACATCGCCAACTCTGCGGCCAATTCATCAACGGATGTCGTAGGAATGAGACGTCCGCGGCCCAAATCGAGATTGCCGTTGGTCGGGTCGATGGGATTGGTCAGGGATAGAGGGAAATCTCCGAATATCTTGCCACCATCGATCCCACCTCCCATCACCAGTTGCTGTCCACCCCATGCGTGGTCGGAACCCTGTCCATTGGTTCCCAACGTTCTGGCGAAGTCAGAAGCTGTGAACGTCACCACATCGTTCGAACGCCCCAGTTCAGTCATGGCTGCGTCGAACGAACCCAGTGCTCGACTGATTTGCGGCATCAAGCCGTTTTGGGCGTCCAGCAGATTCGCATGGTTGTCAAAACCGCCTAGTGAAATGAAGAAGACTTGTCGGTTTTGCTGAAGAGGACCACTGGCGCCAATCACCTGAGCAATTTTCTTGAAACGCTGGCTTAAGCTTTCTGGGTCAAATTTGGTGTTGATCGTTACGTTATTCACGTTGTTATTAAAGTCGATCGCGGCATCGATCGAATTGCGGTTAGTTTCCGCAAATGTCTTGGCCAGAAGATTCGAATAGGTCTGGTTCAGAATGTTGTCCATGTTCTTCTTGAACATGCGATTCTGCCTGTTGTTTGTTTTGTAGTACGTGACCTCCGTTGCGCCGTTTTGACCAATGATGTAAGGAGTTACATTGTTCCCGTTCTGAAACATATTGACGCCGTTGATCGAAACGTTCATCGACACGTTTGGATTTTGGTTGGTTGATGCAAGTAGGTCCGCCATGCGCCCGCCCCAGCCAGTGATCTGTGAACGAGTATGAGGAGCACCGGTCATCCAGTGACGCTGCAAGTCCGCATGCGAAAATAATCCAAGAGGCAGGTTTGAACGGTTGTCGTAGTCTGTGCGGGTTGTTGGCTCTACCAGAGAGCCGATGTTCGCGATGAATGACAGTTTTCCGTCGTTGTACAGTTTGGCCACACCGCCATTCACACCATTGTTGACGTCCGTTGCTGCGTCGTCACGCGCATCATGACCCAGGTGGGGATGAAGGCCAAAACTGCGTCCCGATAGGTTGCTTGGGTCATTGATCGCAAGGAGGCTACTTTCTTCCAGAGCCAAACCACCGGGATTATTGACGGTATCGTCGTAACCACCTCGAGCCGAAGCGTAGTTGTCGTACTCTGTGGGGTTGTTGCTGCTGGAGTTGTTGCGTGGTACCAGCATGTTGAAGGAGTCATTGCCTCCGTACAGAAATAGGCACACCATGGCCTTGTAACCCGTTCCACCACTGCCAGCGGCGACAGCAGCCTTGGTTGCCTGTAAGTTCAGCAACGTGGACACCAGCGAGGCCTGAGTCATCATCCCACAGCCTGTTGCAGCAGCTTTTAAAATTGAGCGTCGAGACGCGATTTCGGCTGACGTTTTCATGGCTTGAAACTCATTGAGTCTAGATGGAGGTTGAAACTGTTGAGACAAGGTCGGCGACTCTCCCGAGTCGCTGATGTTTTGCGTCTTTGTAGACGCTTCCGGACTTCAGTGATTCCTCGATTGCTCAGGGATACCACTCCATGGCGCTGGCTTCCCTGTTGGTCAGCGGGCATCATTTCGTGAATGTCCAGAGTCACTTTTCGTTACTCTTCAATCGCACAATCTGGTGACACCAGAACAGCCAGCAGAGCTTCTTCAAGCCGCATTTCGTTCTCGTTTTCCGCAGTGCTTTCTGACGTGATCGCGTTGATGATGCTTGTTTTTGTTTCTTCGCTGAGACTACCGTGACAAAGCAGTAAATCGAAGCGACGAAGGATTTCCGGAAGATTTGTGTTGTCCTTGGCGAGTTCCAGTTCGGGTGTCAAATCAAAGGATATGGTTAACTGAACACCATCTCGCATGGTGTAACGCACGTAGCGATTGCGTGTCCAATAACTGAAGCGATTCATCAGTCGATTGCTGGTCACCGCAGTCATTACCTGAAACTCAGGAGCGAAAAGGGCTTCTCTAGGAATGCGTTGGGATGGACGGTAGCCGGTTAGCTCTCCTGGTGGCTGGTAATCGGGCACATAAAAGTTGAAGACGCTGGGGGCGCGAAACGGCATTTGCCCCAAGTCATCTCGAAGTCCTCCTACCAGAGCCATGTAAGGCACACCGGTTTCAGTGTCAGATTTGGAGTAGTTGCTGCTTGGACGCAATGCGCGAATCAGCGATGTGACACGTTGAATCGGTTCACGTAAACGACTGTGTTCTGTCCCCCTTGTCACGACTTCGACTCGAAGGGGTTCGCGTTTTCTGAGGGCGCGTTGGCCACGCACGGCTTCCGGATCCAACAGGATCGCTTTGACGACCGCTTTCATGTCGCCGCGAACTCCTTGACCGTTGTCACGGAATTTGCGAGTGACTCGGCGAGTGTAGCCGCGGGAGGGATTCGACTTAACCAGACGCTGGATCAGTAGACGGCAAATGAAGGGTGGAACATTGTTGTGGGCGGCAATCACATCGAGTCCCTGATTTACTTCAGCCAAGGCGGCCTCGTTCGTCAGTGGGTCAGGAAGGGCATCGAGTGTGGTCCCAAACAAGGTCTTGCTGCCAACATTGTTCCCGTAGCCAGGTTCACCGATGACATCGGAGTATCCCTTGTTATTGTCATGTTCCTGATGGTGCATCTGCATGGGAGCACCATAATTGCGTCCAGCGTAGAAGCTCGTGCTCGTGTTGTGCTGCGACTTGAATCCGGTGAACAGCCGTGCTAACTCGGTTATGCCCTCGTTGTCATAAGTGGGAATCAACTCACCTTGTTCGTTAACGTTCAGACGCCCATCTTGCTTCAGCTCATACAAGCCGATTGAAAATAACTGCATGATCTCGCGAGCATAGTTCTCATCTGGCCATCGGCCTTTGCTCAAGTCTGCCTTGCGATTGCGATAAGCACTCAGGTAAACCCCCATGCACTCGTGAAAGGTCACGTCGCCTAACAGGTCCCGGTAATTTCCATCTGCGTGGTTGACCAGCATGTCGTAGTAATTGCTCATGCCGAGCCAATCAGGAAGCGACTGCTCTCCATTTCCAATGCTACGAGAGGTATTGTTGTTGAACCCTGTGCCGCTGTCGCTGATTGTGAAAATCTGCGAGAGAGCCCAAGCTACCTTCTGACGGAGCTGATCTTCACGCGTCAAGGCAATGTGCCACCAAGCCTGATAACGATAGTTGGCAATGCCAATGCTCGGCTCGGTTAGGGTTCGACCATCTGCGGCCACCATCTCACGAGCAACCTGCTCGTGCGATGAGGCTTGGAGCGTGAATTGTTGATCGATCCACTCACCACAGGCACGGCGATATCCAACCTGATTTATCCGATTCGACAAGCTGTCGATCATCTCCTGCGTCGGACCAAACGTCGCCTTTGAGAGAAACTGGGAAGCCCTGAGATCACTACGGATTTTACGAACATCACCACGGTTTTCCGCTTCAAACGTTCCGCCAGAAGCAGGACTTGATGAACTGATCAAGACCAAGATGGTGCCAAGTAACAGCACTGAACGCATGCAGTAGCGAATGGGGCTACAAACCAAAGAACGCTGGTAACGCATCGTTTACCGCCGATTTTTGCTGAGAATAGTTGACACAACTTCCCGTTGTGCATGTCTGGGAATAGCTGGCACAGCCACTCAGGACCTCATACCAGTTCCCTGACTATAATGGTGTTCTTTCTCTCAATCAAACAGTGAAAAGGGAAAATGATCATTCCTGCACCTGTAGAGGGGGGCTTCGCAATTGTGCTCTCAGTTGAATCTGTGGCAAATACCATCCGTTCATATCCTCGCCTTTTCCTCCCCTTTCATATTCTCAAAGGGCGTCTATCGCACTACTGCCGCTGGACCAAAATGGTGTTGGTGCTGATTAGCTCGGAGCCCGGAATCGGCAAGCAGAGGAAGACTGGGGGTTGTGGGCTATCTGTGCTGGCCTAAACGCGTCAGCCTGACTCCTGTGTGTGAAGTTTTACTTCGGGTTGGGGTCTCACTTCGTCTTGGTGTTTTGACCTTCTGGAGTTGCCACTCGCTGGGCGAGAGTGTCCGGCGTGACCGAAAAGTCGCAGCCATGTCGTAGCATTCTGATCGTGTCCCCAAGGGCCAGGCTTGTTTCCTTGGATGGGAATGTGAGTGTGGCGGGGGCGATGCGGCGAGGTTGGTTCGGTATGTCAGGACCTGCTTGGCGATATCAATCGAGACAATCGCTGAGTTGGCGGTCCATTGAGTTGTTGCGGCCGACTCCCGAAGTTCGATTTGTATGGCTAGCGTTTGGTAAGTCGCGAAAAATTCTCTGCAATGGTCGGTCACGCGTTGCTGCACGTCAGGTGGTAAGGTTTCAAGCATCCAAGGCAAATCTTGCACCATGTTTGGTATCGGCGCCCAGGTTTGTCGGAAGGTGCTTCCGAGAGGAACGCCGGTTTTGAGGTGGCAGGACAGGGTTGCCGCGTAAAGTTGGCGACTGGAATGGACTAGGCGTTTTAGAAACATCGTTTGTGCCTGATCTAGCGTACCGTGGTAGCTGAGTAGGCGAGCCAGGAATTCAGCGGCGTCACGATACTCTCGCGTGGCGTGAAACAGCGGTGTTGCATGAGCGGCGTGACTCCGTGTTTGAGAAAAGCAAAGCGCGGTTGTGATTAGCGAGAGCATTGCGGCGAGAAACTTATGCATGAAACATCTCCGTACGTTTTGGGCTGATCGATTGCATATCCCTGAAGCACAAGTCATGCCAATTCACGCTGGCTGTTGGATGCAAAATCCGCCGTGGCTTCATGACAGTTCGATTTTTGGCCATGCCGACACGACTTCAACCCGAGCTGATCAAGTTGTTTTTCAAGCGCAAGCAGAGAAGTTGGTACGTATCAAATTGATGGCATCAAATGATTCGGTGTCATCACTTTCAATCTGGGATTCTGTGAAACACGCAGGCTTGAGGAAAAGAACGGAAATTTCTGCCAATTCGGTTCAATCCTCCTAACCGGAAAAGTCGATACCAAGGTTGGAAAGAGTTTCTGCGTGGTTGGTGCGCTGACCACTTCCACCCATAGCGGTGGTTGTTAGCGGTTGCAGTTTCCGTCCTCCCAAACGTTGCTATGAGTTCCATCACTGAAAGAGACAGATGTCGAAGCCAGCCCTAAAAATTTTCCAAGGCCACGATAGCACTGACCGTCGCGAACGAGAATTGGACCGTATTTCGGGTGCAGCGGAGCCAAAAACGGTTGCTGTTCCTCTGGGAAAGGTTGTTCCACTGTTGATGGACGCCGTTGAAAATGATCGGGCCTGGCTGAATGACTTTGCTGATGACACGGTACGAATTGACGCCGACTTGTACGACGTTCTGTTGGCTTATCAGGAACTTCAAAGTCGTGCTGCCTGAACGAATTGAAGCGTTGTTATGGTGGACGCTGGAGTTGCCATGCAGTCGCCAATTGTCAAATTAAGGAAGAACCATGCGTTCCATAGCGGTGATCAATCAGAAAGGTGGCGTCGGGAAGACGACCAGTTCCGTCAATCTTGCTGCAGCGCTTGCTGAGGCGGGGCGGCGGGTTTGTCTTCTAGATCTTGACCCGCAAGCTCACGCGTCACTGCATCTCGGCATCACTGCCGTTGATGGTGATGCGAGCATGTATGAAGTTCTGTGTGGTAATGCTTCGCTTGCTCAGGCGAGACGTGTAATTAACGAAAACCTGTCGGTCGTGCCGTCAAACCTTGATCTTGCCGCTGCGGAGTTGGAACTGGCGGGAGAGGGTGGACGCGAAATGATTCTGCGTGACCGAATGCAAGAAGAAGAGAATGCCGACTACGATTATTTGATTCTGGACTGCCCCCCAAGCCTCGGTGTTTTGACAGTGAATGCGCTGGTGGCCGTGAGTGAGGTTTTCTTGCCATTGCAACCTCATTTTCTTGCACTCCATGGTCTCAGTAAATTGCTGCGCACGATCGAGGTCGTATCGCGGCGGCTGAATGCGAGCTTGCGATTGTCGGGTGTGATGCTTTGCATGTATGACTCGAATACGCGTCTTGCTGCTGAAGTTACAACCGATATCGAAGAGTTTTTCCAAGCCAGCAAGGGCGGACGAGAATTCTTTCGGCAAGCCAAGTTCTTTGATACGCGAATACGAAGAAACATTCGCTTGGCTGAAGCACCGAGTTTTGGAAAGTCAATTTTTCAGTATGCACCCCAAAGCAATGGTGCAGCAGATTATCAGGCTCTTGCTGATGAAGTGCTGGCTCAGGAGTCTTCTGATGCGGCTTTCACGCGTCAGGCTGCTGCTTGAGGAAGAAGCTACTCGTTGGTTGGGTGACGCCGTTCGATAAAGGGGGGCGCTGACTCCACCGCGGGCTGCTGTCACGGCACGATGCTGGAATCGATCTTGAGGGGTGATTGCAGCGGCAGATTGGCTTAGTTGCTCACCCTCTGCAGGTCTGCGGATTCCATCTCGAATGGTTTTCACGTCTGCTAACATCGGCTCGCTCGGTCGCATGGTGTCTTCCACGTGGTCTGTGTGTTCCATGTGGTCATTGGTCAGAGAGCCCATTTGTGTTTGTTGCGGTTGTTTGCCCGCTTTGGTGGTGAGCCGTCATCCATGCAGGTCCGTCAATTCAGGCGATTGACGCAGTGGGCTGGGTTAAGGTCCTCACCGATTAGTCCTGCCTGACGTCCATACTTGACTAGAATTCTGCGGCAGGATGCCAGTTCGGGATCGTGGGACGGAATGCCGAGCACTCGCGTTTGAATGGCATTGGTGTGAGGCAGCAGCCAGAGTGGGCGGGGCCAGAATGTTCTAAACTCCCGTTATTTGCGAGGTTTAGTCTGGGGAATGCAGGTTTAGGCGTGCCGCAGATTTGATCACCCCTTTCTGTTCGGTTTCCGGCTCTCTAGCGTGTAATGGTACACAGATGCGATCTGTGGCTTTTCGACACTCAGAAGGGAGATCTGGCAAAGGGCATGGCGACAACGGAAATCAAAGTCAAAGGTGCCCGGGAACACAACCTGCGCGACGTGAACGTCACGCTGCCACGAGGCCAGCTGATCTGCTTTTCGGGTGTTTCGGGCAGCGGCAAATCCTCGCTTGCTTTTGACACGCTCTATGCAGAGGGACAGCGACGCTATGTCGAGAGCTTGAGCCATTACGCCCGGCAATTCATGGGGCAAATGCCCAAGCCTGATGTTGATTTGGTGAGTGGGCTGAGCCCATCGATTTCAATCAGCCAAAAATCTACGGGCAACAATCCGCGGAGTACGGTCGGTACGATCACCGAAATCTATGACTTTCTGAGAGTCTTGTTCGCACGGGTTGGGACGGGGCATTGTCCGGACTGCGGGACCGTGATTTCAGCACAGGCGAGGGATGCGATCGCATCTCGGATACTGGCGTTGCCCCAGGACGCAACCTTGTGGTTGATGGCACCTGTCGTGCGAGGGAAGAAAGGAGAATTTCGGGACCTCTTTGAGGATCTTCGAAAGCAGGGATTTCTGAGGGCACGTGTCGACGGAGAAACCGTGCGATTGTCCAACCCGCCTAAGCTTGATCGACAGCACCGACACCATGTCGAATTGGTGGTGGATCGCATTGATCCCGATTCCAGAGATCGTGGTCGCATCAACGAGGCAGTGGATAATGCTTTACGGATGGGTGAAGCAACGCTGCTCGTTTCGCTATCCGACGTGAATGATGACCAAGCCGGGCAGCCCAAACAGGATATCCTGTTCTCATCGCAATATGCCTGCGGTGGCTGTGGACGTAGCTTCAAGCCGCCCAGCCCGCAGCTATTCAGCTTTAATAGTCCGCAAGGGATGTGCGAGGGGTGCGATGGCTTGGGGCGACTTTATACGTTTGTGCCCGAGTTGCTGGTGCCAGACGAGAAGCTATCTATCCGTAAAGGGGCTATCAAACTGCTCGGGAAATGGGGCGACCTCGGCCGTTATCGGCGACACATCTATCGCGGTGTCGCCGACGCGATGGACGAAGCATTGGAACTGGAATCCGGGACCATGCTGGAAGGTAAGTGGCAAGACCTGCCTGATCATGCAAAGCAGATTTGGTTATGGGGCACCGATGACACGCTTGAATTTACGTGGCGTGGTGGTGGTGCGGCGCGAAAGTATTCGGGGGCCTTTGAGGGATTCATACCCGAGCTTTTAGGGAGATATCGCAGCACGCGTAATAAGATGCAGTTGCGGCAGTTTGAAAAGTACATGGACACGATGGATTGCCCCGACTGTCATGGAAAGAGACTGAATCCGCAGGCCTCGGCAGTCACGATTCAGACCGGTGGTAGCCGTTTTTTGGTGGATGATGACGCAAAAGCAGATCTCTCGCTGCCGGAACTTTGTGAGTTGCCTATCGAGCGTTTGAATCTGTTTTTTGAAACCGTTCGCTTGGGTGATACTGATGCCGTCATTGCGGCTGAGGCATTGAAGGAAATCCGGCAAAGGATTGGGTTTCTGCTCGGAGTCGGCCTCGATTATTTGACGTTGTCGCGAACCGCACCCACCCTTTCTGGCGGCGAGTCACAGAGGATCAGGCTTGCGGGGCAGATCGGCAGTGGACTGGTGGGTGTCCTTTATATCCTGGATGAGCCATCGATCGGCCTGCACCCGCGAGATAATGATCGCTTGATCGAAACCTTGCTCCGCTTACGTGATAGTGGCAACACGCTGATCGTGGTCGAGCATGATGAAGACACGATGCGGGCAGCTGATCTGATTGTCGATTTTGGTCCAGGTCCCGGCATCAAAGGGGGGCGAATCGTTGCTGTTGGAGATGTCCAAAAAGTTAGTGAAACCGCCAAGAGTGTAACGGGACAATTCCTCTCAGGTCAGCGATCGATTGAGCCCGCAAGTCAACTACGCAAAGTTGATGAGAACGCGATGCTCACCATCCGCAAAGCGGCTTTCCACAATCTGAAACGCGTTGATATTTCCATCCCATTGGGTACCGTCACCAGTGTCACAGGTGTGTCGGGAAGTGGAAAAAGCTCGTTCGTTGGCGGTATCCTCGAACCGTTGTTGCGCAATCGCTTGAACGGTGCTGAAGCGGAAGTGGGAGAACATGAAGGGGTCGAGGGGCTCGAGCATCTGGATAAAACCATCGCGATTGATCAGTCGCCTATCGGTCGTACTCCAAGAAGCAATCCGGCAACTTACGTCAAAGTGTTTGATGAGATCCGGAATTTGTTTGCCCGGATGACAGAAGCGAAAACCCGAGGTTACACAGCCAGTCGATTCAGCTTTAACGTCGATGGCGGTCGATGTGCAGCGTGCGACGGTAACGGTGCGAATAAGCTTGAAATGGATTTCCTGGCTGACATCTGGGTCAAGTGTCCGGTCTGTCAAGGTCAGCGGTACAACCGCGAAACCCTCTCTGTTCAATTCAAGGGACAGTCGATCGCGGATGTCCTGCAGATGGACATTTCGCAGGCGTTGAAGCTGTTCTCCAATATTCCCAAAATCGCAGATAAGTTGCAGACCCTCGTGGACGTGGGGCTTGAGTATTTGAAGCTCGGGCAACCATCGACAACGTTGTCTGGCGGTGAGGCACAGAGGATCAAGTTGTCCCGGGAGTTGAGTAAGCGTGAAACTGGAAAAACGTTGTACGTGCTCGATGAACCGACGACGGGGCTTCACTTTGCGGATATTGAATTGCTGCTCAATGTGATTCAACGTTTGGCCGACCGCGGCAACACAATCGTCATCGTTGAACACAATGTCGATGTGATTAAAACCTCCGACTGGATCATCGATCTTGGACCTGAAGGCGGTGAGGGCGGAGGAGAGATCGTTTGTGCTGGCAGGCCAGAGGATGTGGCTCGTTCTCCAGCAAGCTATACGGGGGTCGCGTTAGCGAAGTCGCTCGGTATCAAACGGCGGAAGAAAAGCGACAAAGCCAAGACAATCCGATCGTTGGTGACTGAGTCACCCGCTGCCCGCACGCATGTGGTTGTCGATGCAGCAAGCGAGCACAATCTCAAAGCGGTTGACGTACAAGTTCCACGCGATGCCATGACGGTGTTCTGTGGTCCCAGTGGCAGTGGGAAAAGCTCACTCGCGATGGACACCATTTATGCTGAGGGACAACGTCGATATGTTGAGTCACTGTCTTCTTATGCTCGGCAGTTTGTGGGCCAGGTCCAAAAACCTCACGTCGAGAAAATTGAGGGCTTGTCGCCCGCCATTGCTCTCGAACAGAAAAATCTGGGGCATTCACCACGCAGCACCGTGGGTACAGTAACCGAGGTGTACGACTATCTTCGTATCCTCCTTGCACGGTTGGGCACGATGCACTGCCCCGACTGCCAAGTCGCGGTTGGGACGCAGACCCCCGATCAAATTGTTGAAAAAGTGATGGCCATGCCCGATGGGACGCGTGCCCTTGTGCTTGCACCCATCGAAGTGCAGGCGGGGGAGTTATCCCGCGATACGTGGCAATCTCTTAGAACGACGGGCTATCAGCGAGTGCGAATTGATGGGCGGACGATTGCGCTCGATGATGCGAAACCGCTGGACCCGCGTAAGCGACAGACGGTGCAGGTTGTTGTTGATCGAATCGTTATTCAACCGGACGACCGCACGCGCATCACCGACAGTGTGGAACAAGCATTGTCTCTCGGCATCGGTGTACTGCAGATTGCTGTGGCTGATGAGGAACGCGAGGAACCGCTTTGGAAATTAGAAACGCACAGTCAGCATCTGGTTTGTGGTTGTTGTGGCAGGTCGTTCGCTGAGTTGACTCCTCATCACTTCTCATTCAACACGGCAATCGGCTGGTGTCCTCAATGTGAAGGATTGGGAACACAGACAGGAACAAATCCTGCAGCCCTCGTGACGTCAACAGGCAAAACCTTGGCGGAAGGAGCAGCCTTGCTCTGGCCAGGTGTGCAGCAGAGTGTTTCCAGTTGGATGCTCAACGCACTTTCTCGACACACAGGCATACCCATTGATATTCCTTTCGATGCCCTCACTGTATCCCAAAGACGGGTCCTGTTTCGAGGCACCGGTGCACAGTGGATCGAGGTTCGAGAATCTGACAAGAGTGCCGGGGGGAAATCGGCGAAGGTGTTGTTTCGGTATCAGTTCAAAGGCTTTTATCCTGCCTTGGATGAGGCCTCGAGGCTCACGCCCGGTTTGCGAGGCAAGCTGGAACAGTTTACGGCCGAGATCGACTGCAGTGTTTGTGACGGGTCGCGTCTAACCGATGAAGCTGCTGCCGTTCGCTTTCGAGAGCATACGATTGCGGATCTCGTGCACATGCCACTGGACCGTCTAAATGAAGAGGTCAAGAGCTGGAAGTTCGATCGTCGTGAACGTAAAATTGCGGCAGAGCTCGTGCGTGAAGTGCGGGCCCGTGTCGGTTTTCTGCTCGATGTCGGACTGAACTATCTGACGATGCATCGCGGGGCATCCACTCTGTCGGGCGGTGAAGCCCAACGCATCCGCTTGGCAGCCCAACTAGGAAGCGGACTGTGCGGAGTACTGTATGTGTTGGATGAACCGACCATCGGACTTCATCCGCGAGACAATCAGCGATTGATAGGTGCATTGCACCGACTACGTGATCTTGGAAATACGCTCCTGGTGGTCGAGCATGATCGCGAGGTGATCGATAGCAGTGATTATTTGTGTGACTTCGGGCCGCGAGCTGGGCGGCATGGTGGGCGGATTATCGCGAAGGGGGATCCACGTGATGTAACACCCTATGAGGACTCAGTCACAGCCGGTTATATCGACGGGACAAAGACGATTTCTGTTCCCACAGCTCGACGACCTGTGTATAGCAGCGCAGGAACACCATTGGTTGATTTCATTAAGGTGATCGGAGCGACAGAAAATAATCTGCAGTCGGTTGATCTTGAGTTGCCCTTGGGGGTCTTGACTGCGATCACCGGCCCCAGCGGTAGTGGGAAAAGTTCTCTCATCGAACAGATCCTGTATCCCGCTTTAGCACGACGTTTGCATCGAAGCCGCACGAGACCTGGCAGACATGAAAAAATCGAGGGCTTACGGTTTGTTGACAAGGTCATCCGAGTTGATCAATCTCCGTTGGGTAATACCCCTAGCAGTAACCCCGCAACTTACACCGGGGTATTTGATCTCATTCGACAGTTGTTTGCGTCCATTCCGATGGCTGCGGAAAGACGCTACACCGCCCGAACCTTCAGTTTCAACGTCTCCGGAGGGCGATGCGAAACCTGCGAGGGTAGCGGCCAACTAAAAATTGAGATGCATTTTTTGCCCGACGTGTGGGTCCCCTGTGAAGAGTGTAAGTCTCGTCGGTACAACGAGGATGTTCTGGAAGTCAAATTGCACGGAAAATCGATTGCAGACGTCCTGGAAATGCAGTGCGGAGAGGCTACGGAGTTATTCGCAAATTATCCAAGGATTTTGCGTACATTGCAGACCATGTGTGATGTTGGGTTGGAGTATGTGACATTGGGGCAGTCGGCGCCGACGCTTTCCGGAGGTGAAGCCCAACGCGTGAAATTAGCCGCTGAGCTGAGCAGACCAATGACCGGCAGCACGCTTTACCTCCTCGATGAACCGACCACAGGACTGCACTTTGATGACATTGAGAAACTGCTAAATGTGATGCAGCGGCTCGTCGAAATGGGCAACAGTGTAGTGGTGATTGAACATAATCTTGATGTTATCAAATGTGCTGATTGGATCGTGGACATGGGGCCCGGGGCAGGTGTAAATGGAGGGGAAGTTGTCTTTGCCGGGACCCCGGAGGATCTTGCCACGCAAGCTGCAGCCAAGCGAAGAAAAGGGAAGAAGTCAGCGCCGGGGTCGGTGACTGCACCGTTCCTTGCTGAGGTGCTGATGGCAGGACAGGGCGAGCGTGGTGATGTTGCGGCACCTGCCTCCCCGCGGCATGCGAAAAAACTTGCAGGGGAGAAGGGTGAAAGTACTAAAAAAAAGGTGCCCTCATTGACTTCCTCCAAGGCTCCCAGGAATGCTGAGGCAGGTGGTCACGGAGATCCCGGAACGCGAGCTGCAAAACGGCGTCCTTCGATTGCAAGATTGGATCCACCGGAAGACCAAAAGCCATCTGGCAACAAACAAAAAGGCCCGCGGCTCCACTCGTCGTCAGCCGAGCCTGCCGAGCAGAAACAGCAAGTGGTGCGTGGTCCGGAACCAAATGGCACTGCGGGGGATACCACGGCCATTGTGCTTGAGCCTTGGAAAGCACTCGGGAAAAAATGGCATTCGCTGGAAAAAGGATTTGCTGAAGGTGCAACGCCTGACTGGCCTATCGAGTTGGCCGAACGGACGGTGAATCTTCTTGAGGCGATCGCGGGGGCTGGTTCCATCATCTACTCCGCAGCCGATGGGTTTGAGGTAACGCCCCGAGGGGCTGACCAGGCGTGGGCTGAAGTGAAGACGAAAGAGGCTGGGAGTCTCAGGATTATCCTTGCCGGCCCTGGAGCCGCATTCGATGAAGCTGGTTTTTCCAAGCTTGAAATGCGGGGACCAGTTGAACATTCGGGAGGGAAAAGTACGACCATCACGTTGAACTTGAAGTCACTCAAACACGCTCGCAGTCGCAAGCTACGGACATTCCTTAAATTTCACTTGGAACAGACGCTAGCCTAATCTTCATTCAGGCAGAGGCATAACGGGTTCGGTGGGAAGCGGGTTGTCGAGCGGTCCTGGTGCTCGGAACCGAGAGAGTGAGCGATGGCGATGAGACGCATGCTTCAGAGGGCATGAACCAAAGGGTTCGAACGACCTACTGGTTGTGGGAGCATACCTCTGCCAGCATCGGCTTTTGCTGACCCGGTGTTATTGGGACGGTTAGCCGTTGTTACGGGGGCATGCTACAATCAGCTCGGCTTATCAACAGGGGAAGTCAAGTTGGAAAGACACACTGACGCGTCGTCGAAGCCGGATGATGAAGGCCTGCTGAGTGCTGTGCTGGCGGATGCCGAAGTCAAAGATCGGCTTGAATGCATGCCTGCAGATCTGAAAACTGTCACGATCTGTTCGTTGGCGGGAACGGGATTGACACATCCCAGTTGGCCGCAGGCGTGGGAAGATGACTACGCTTCCACTGAAACCATCGAACTGGTCGGCGATGCTGCAGAGCCGTTAACCAGCCAGATTGATAAAGGGTTCGTCCCTGTACGCCTTTTGTCGAAGCTTACGGAAATGCGGGCCGAGGAAATTGATTACCGGATTGTCGGTAAGCTTGGCAGTGGGGGTACTGGCGTCGTCTATCAGGCACATCAGCGAGCGCTGGATCGTGAAGTAGCAATCAAGGTGCTGCGTGATGAACTGGCAGGTAACGAAGTATCGCGAGAACGTTTCCTTACCGAGGCACGCGTGATTGGTGGGCTGGATCATCCCAACGTTATCGCGCTGCACGAAGTTTGTGTCGATTCAAATGGGTTTCTGTTTTATTCCATGAAACGGATAGAGGGGACCAGTTGGGACCAGCAGATCAGCCTGAAATCGGTCGACGAAAACGTTAAGATTCTGCTGCGTGTTGCGGATGCCATTCGTTATGCCCACTCTCGTGGGTTGGTCCACAGGGACATCAAGCCTGAAAATATCATGCTCGGACAATTCGGCGAGGTGCTCGTTGCTGACTGGGGATTGGCGTTGAGAATCGGAGGTGATGATCTGAAGCATGGAATCAAGCAGACGATTGGCGGTACTCCCGCCTACATGGCGCCTGAACTTGCAAATGGATCGCATTCGGCAGCAACCTATCAGACGGATGTTTATTTATTGGGTGCGATTCTGTTTGAAATCCTGACGGGGTATCCACCGCATGACGGGAACACTCTGCTTGCCTGTTTGCAGGCGGCAGCGCGGAATGTGATTCGCGAAACAGTGGTTGCTGGGGAACTGATGGGCATCGCTCGAATAGCAATGGCGGATCGGGCTGAAGATCGATACGCATCGGTTGACGCATTCATCGCCGCGCTGAACGATCAGCAAAAGCATGATCAGAGTGTCAGGCTTGTAAAACGTGCTCAAACGCGTTTGTTCAATGCAAAAGAGGATCATCAATACGAGGATTTCCGCGTTGCGGATGCCTTGCTCATGGAGGCGCTTGACATTTGGCCTGATAATCCGGCTGCGAAGGAAACAAGAGCAGAACTGCAGCAACGCTTCGCGGCAGCGGCTACCCGGCGGGGAGACTACGATCTCGCACTTTCGATTTATGCCTCGGCGAATCAGTTGGATTCAGAGAAAGCAGCTGCAGTTTCAGCGTTGAAGGCAGCCCGGACAAGCAATGACCAACGCAATAGTCGCTACTCGGTGCTGTTCACGCAGTCTCCCGAGGCCGGTTTGTTGATTCGAATGAATGGGGGATGCGTCGTAGAAGCCAATGATGCATTTCGGAAATTATTTGGTTACAGCAATGAAGAACTCGAAAATAGATCGATTTTTGACCTGAAAATCTGGCAGTGTGAAGAAGATCGTGAACGTTTAACTGCCGCACTTCAGGAGACTGGCATACTCAATAATCTTGAGTCGAGGTTTCTGCACCGCGACGGGCACGCCATCGACGTTCTGATAAGTGGTTGTGTCGTTGATATGCAAGGTGAGGAAATGGTCGTTTCAACCATTCGTGATATTTCGATTCGTAAGAAAGCGGAGAATGAGTTGAGGATGAGCAGACGACGGCTCAGAGATCTTCAGCGTCTGGCTGGTTTGGCTACCTGGTCCTTTGATACCAAAACAGAGGAATTGATTTGGAGCGAGGAAGCCTTTCGAATGAGTGGCCGCGATCCAGCATTGGGCCCGCCCTCTTCTGAAGAATTTTATGCCATGATTCATGAAGAAGATCGTGAAATCCTGCGTGACACCATCGATGCTGCTCTTGCTTCAGGCCTCGCTTATGAGCTGACTGTCAGGCAAGTACTTGGTGACGGTGAGTGTCGAAATGTACTACTGAAGGGACAGCCACTGTTTGATCTCGAAGGATATACAAGCGAACTTTATGGCGTCATGATTCCACAAAACAAGGGGACCGGTTGAGGTGAAGGACGGCAAGCTTTGACGGAATCAATTACAGAAGTACGGTCGTTCTTGGCAGCATGGTTGTGAGCATTTAAGCTTGGTAAACAATGAACGCCAAGGTGGGAAGGGCGCAGCGGCGACAATGCCTCGTGGTCCTCACTCATTGAAGTACAATCAGCACCTATCTTTTTTATTTCTCTGCGGGGATTAAGAGCATGTTTCCAAAAGCTTGGCTTTGTTTTTTGACTGTCTGTGCGGGGCTTACGACGTTATCGAGCGTGCACGGAGAAGCAGATCTGACATCGCGGAAACCAAATATCGTTTGGATTGTCGGGGAGAACTTTGATCTCGATTTTGGCTGCTACGGGGCTGAAAATGTGAAAACTCCCAATGTCGATCGCTTGGCCAAACAAGGGGTCCGGTACACCAACGTGTACTCCACCTCGCCTGTTTGTGCTCCCAGTCGGTCTGCATTCATGACAGGAATGTATGCGACGACAACTGACATGCACCATATGCGGTCACATCGTGATGATGATTTTCGATTGCCAGATGGGGTTCGGCCGTTGACCTTGTGTTTGCAGGATGCGGGTTATCAGACAGCAAATGTGACGCACATCGGTCAACGTGTGGTTGGAACTGGGAAGCTTGATTTGAATTTTGTTAACGAAGGGCCACTTTATCAAACGAAGTTGTGGTCTGATATCGATACCTCAAAGCCGTTTTTCGCGCAGTTCAATATGCCCGAAGCCGAGTATGATATTTACGATCGTAAATCAGCCGAAAAGGAACGTGTCGTGTGGGTGGGCGAAGAGTGGCACCCCAAGATCGCGACCGAACAGAACGTCAACCCACCCCCTTATTATCCTGACCATCCCATTGTGCGGCAGGAATGGGCGAGGTACTTGAATTCTGCCAGCGGCATGGATGTACGCATCGGTTGGATTCTGGAACAGTTGAAAAAAGATGGTGTTGCAGAGGACACGGTTGTGATTTTCTTTGGTGACAACGGAAGGTTGGAAGCCAGAGGAATTCATTGGTGTTTTGATAGTGGTTTGCATGTGCCCATGGTGATTCATTGGCCTAAGAATTTTCCAATCCCTGCGGGTTATCGTGAGGGTCTGGTTGACGAGCGTGTGATCAGTCTTATTGATCTAACAGCGACGACCCTGGTGATCGCTGGCCTTGAAGTTCCTCGCACGATGCAAGGCCAACCTTTCCTGGGACCTGAGCAGGGCACCGAGCGACGCTTCGCCTTCAGTGCGCGAGACCGTATTGATGAGACGGAAATTCGACAACGCTCCGTGAGGGGAAAACGATATCACTACGTAAGAAATTACACACCGGGGGCTGGGTTTATGTCCCTGAATCGGTACAAGGAAAAGTGTTTTCTTGTTAAACCGTTGATGCGGGAATTGGATGCCGCGGGGAAACTAACAGGACCACCTGCAGAGCTGATGAAGCCGTTCGCGAATGAACAACTGTTTGATACTCTTGTCGATTCGTATGAGACCGTAAACTTGGTCAACTCACAGGTTCCAGAGCACCAGACGGTCTTGCGTGAGATGCGTTCTGCCTTGGATACATGGGCATCGGAAACAAGGGATCGCGGCGTAATTCCTGAAGCTCGTGAAGTGGTGGCACCCTTCGAAAAAGAAATGCACGATTGGTTTGGGACTCCTGAGTGGGTCACCAGGAATCGGTAATCGGATAAATGACGGCGTTGGCAGTACGTACAGGGGATCCGTGCAGGGGATTC
>NZGD01000268.1 GCA_002690925.1 Rhodopirellula sp. | reverse complement strand
CATTACGCTCACAACAGTTCGGTTCGCAACAACCAATCGCTCAGCTTCCTTGTTGGGCTTCTGCCTTTCATCGAGCAGCAAGCACTTTGGGAAGAAATTTCCAATCCCAGCCAGTTTGACTTAGAGAACCCAAATACGCCTTTCGTGGGTATCAACGGGGGCCCTTGGCCAGCAATGGGACCAACGCCTAGCTTGTATCGTACCGGTGGCAACCCCGACTCGATCCAGAACCGACGTTATCGTCCGTGGATGACCGAGATTCCGACTCTTCGGTGCCCAAGCGACCCAGGTCAAGGCCTGCCCGCTGGTGGCCGAACGAACTATGCAGCCTGCATGGGTGATTCGCACAACTGGAGTCACACCGGAGTTCCTCACTACAACCTGAACCCACGTCCTAGCGCGTTCAAGGTGAACTACAGCCGTGCCGCGGAACGCGGTACATTCGCTCATCGCTCGGTGACGAAGTTCCGCGACATTCTTGATGGACTTGCAAACACCGTAATGGCCGGCGAGATCGCAACGGACCTCGGCGACCGCGACATCCGTACCATCGGTGCAGATGACGCGTACTACGGAATCGCTGACAATCCTTCTCTTTGCCGCGATAATGGCAAGATGGATCCAGAGTACCCAATGAAGTGGGCTCCCGGCGTTGCTGTTGGTCCTTCCTTCGCTGGTCGTGGCTTCATGTGGGCGAACAGCTTCCCGCTCAACTCTCAAATGAACACCATCTTGCCTCCAAACAAGGAGCTTTGCATGTGGTGGACTTGGGGTGGAGAGGGAACCATGCCTCCTAGCAGTCGTCACCAAGGTGGTGCTCACGTACTTATGGGCGATGGTGCTGTCATCTTCATCACAGATTCGATCGAAGCTGGTGATTCTCACGCTCAGTCAGTTTATTACTGGGGTCAAAGAGCTGGATCCAAAAGCCCATACGGGCTCTGGGGTGCTCTTGGAACAAAGGCCAGTAAAGAAGTTGTCGAAGAGCAGCTGAACCAGTAATTCTTTACCGCGACTATTTGAAACTCATGAAACGGTGTCGTCCTCGGGCGACACCGTTTTTTTATGAACGCCGACGCAGCACCTCTGCAGCGGGCAGGCCGCTCAATCCGATGGGCGTCAAATCAATTCAAGAGCGAAGGAATTCAGTCGATTTTGATGTCATGATCACCTTGAAGGTCGCTGGTCCTCGTGGGGCCGACTTCGCTGTTTACATTTCGTCCGGGGCCGTAGCTTGGGTTTCGTAACGTAGGTTGATGAGGCGAATGAGCGTATGATACGCAGCCCCGCCTTGGTTTGCTTGCGAGACGTTGATGTCGATCGGTAAAGTTGATTTCTGGGAGTTACCGCAGAAAGAAAACGGGCAACTGTGCAATTCCGTGTCGGTGTTAGGTGAAGATGTTGACCTAGTGCTCACCTCATCTATTAAATGGTCAGCTCAATGAAGTCTGCTCAGCAGTTTGTTCGGGATTTGGTTTGGGTGGTTAATAGCCCAAGCCTTCTACGAACGACGGACGATCATTGTTGTGACTCGAAGTTGTGGAGGCTTCAGGAGCAGGATGTTCAGGCAGCGCACCTCGTCGATTTTATGGCTCGTAAGAATGCGCGCTCGTTGGGGAAGTATTTTGAAGGTTTGGTTTCCTATTGGTTGCATCATTTACGCAAGGTTGATGTATTGTTTGAATCGTTCGCGATTCGGGAGCAGAAGCGGACAGTTGGCGAGATCGACTTCATCTTCATCGATGAACAGGCCCGAGTGACCCATTGGGAGGTAGCAGTCAAGTTCTACTTGTTCAGTTCCATCTCGCATGGCTTGGGCAGCCACTATTTGGGGCCCAATGCGGTCGACACGCTTGACCGCAAAATTGATCATGTTTTTGGTCATCAGTTGCCCCGCAGTCGGAAGCTGTTTCCCGATGTGGAATTGCGTCAGGCATTTGTGAAGGGGCGGATTTTCTATCCTTTCGGGAAGCAACGAGGGCTGAACAAGCACTCTTGTCTATCCAGTGCTCATTTAGAAGGCTCATGGCTTCGACATGCAGACATTGGATCACTGGTCGGTGATGTAGGTTGGGATGTTCGACGTGTTTGCTACTTGGTCTTGGAAAAACCACACTGGTTGTCAGAAATCCATGCTCTCCGTGCCACCGATAAGGTGATGTCCTTCTGCGGATTTGCAGCGACACTGGATCAACATTTTTCGGAAAGTCAGCGTTGTCTTCTGGTCGTGCAACTGAAGGTGGAGGATACCGAGTGCGTTGAGTTGCGGCGTTTCTTTGTGGTGCCAGATTGTTGGCCCTGCTGAGTTTTTTATTACATCGTCTCGATTCGATGTTGGTAGTCCATGAATCGGATTCTGGCGTCAGCCAATCAAGCAGCTTGGCTCTTCGGTGCCCGCGCTGCTTATTGGAAGATTACAATAAACAGGAATTGATCTCCCATATGCGAATGCCCCACAGGTCTCTCATGCCTTTTTTGAATCATCTCTTGATACGTTCCGTCGTCGTGAGCGGTTGCGTTTTTCTCGGTGCTTGTGCATTAGCGGAAGACCAAGTCGAGTTGGAAATCTGGCCTGGCGATTTGCCAGCAGGGTCAGTGCAGATGGCTCCGAAGGTGATCGCCAAATTGAAATCAGAGCTTACGCCAGAGCGGATACGGTTTGTTGATCGGGCGACTCTGACGGTATTTCCGGCTCCCAGCAAGATTGCCAATGGTTGTGGCATCATCATTTGTCCCGGCGGCGGTTACAACATCCTGGCTTGGCCTAAGGAGGGCTTGGAGGTTGCGGAATGGTTCAATTCCATTGGTGTCACTGCATTTGTGTTGAAGTACCGTGTCCCTCGGCGAAATCCAGAGCGAATTCACTGGGAACCGATGCAGGATGTTCAACGTGCCATTCGGTTCGTTCGCCACCAAGCCGGTCATTGGGGTGTTGATCCGGACAGAATTGGAACGCTTGGCTTCTCGGCGGGCGGGCATCTCACTGTGATGTCTGGTGTGCAGTACAAGACAAAGTGCTACGACCGTGTAGATGAGGCAGATGATCTCAGTTGTCGTCCCGATTTCATTTGTCCCATTTATGCAGCTTATCTTGGAGATAAATACAACGATCGGGTTGCTCAGCTTGGTCCATTGGTCACTGTCACGAAGGAGACACCACCAACATTCATGGCAGTGACGTGGGATGATTCGATGCGGGGTGCTCAATCCGCACTACTGTTTGCTCGTTTGCGTGAGCAAGGAGTACCAGCCGAGTTGCATGCCTATGCCAAGGGTGGGCATGGTTACGGCATGCGTCCTTCGGATAATCCTGTCTCGAAGTGGAATGAGCAACTACATGCTTGGCTTCAGTCAAGCGGTTTCTTGAGCAGGTGAGGCCGCTAGTTCCAATGTCACCGTCGATGGTGTATCGGTGATTTCTGCAGCACAGGCAAGCGTTAACTGCCGCCTCGTGCTGTTTTTCCTGCGCAGGTGCTTTACTTCCCTACGTTAAATGCTCGGTACTTGATTGCACTACGTTGAATTTCCGGCACTTGGCATGAGGAATTGTTGGCGTACGGTATCAAACACCAACGACTTCCCGCCATGTCTTGGCCATCAAGGCGTGACCATCTTGGGTAGGATGCACGCCATCTCCGGCTAATGCTGATGGCTCTGTCCCTGCCGCCACGGCCTGGTCGAACATGGTTTGGAATGGTACCCATGTTGCCCCTGCTTTGTCCGACACTTGCTTAGCATACTCACGCCGAGTGTCGAATTCGGGAAACCACTTCGCTTTGTTTTGTTTGACTGTCCCACTCATCAAAACAAATGGCTCACAGATGACGATCGTCACTGAAGGTAAGGACTTCCGGGTGCGTTCCAGTAACGCGTTGAAACCATCACGATACGTCTCTGCGGTGCCGTCGTATCGCCCATTCAGTTGATGCCAAATGTCATTGACGCCAATCAGGATGCTGAGAACGTCAGGTTGAAGATCGATGCAATCTTTTTTCCACCGACGATCAAGATCCGGTACCTTGTTCCCGGAAATGCCACGATTGTGAATCTGAAGGTCGAGATCCGGATGGGCTGCCTGAAGCAACTTGGCGGCATGATTGGGATACCCGCGACCAAGCTTTTCATTCGCAACGGGATTCTTTTTGTTTCTTCCAGCATCAGTGATCGAGTCACCTTGAAAGAGAATGGTCGCTCCCTTTTTCAGCTTTGTTTTTTCCGCCGCAAAAAGAGAGGTTTGTTGCAGACAGGCTGCTGTGCCAACAGTGGCCGCAGCACTTAGAAATGATCGTCTTCTCATGATGTATGATTCAATAGGGGGAGGGGGGAGCAAAGTCAGGGGGCAGCAAATCGCAGATTTGTGTCACGTTTCGTGCAACGTGCAGTTTATCCGAAAATGACGACTCTTGTGCAAAAACTGGGTTCCGATAGTAAACGCGTGGTTAGCAGAGGCGGAATTCGGGCTGGTCTTTCGCAACACACTGAACGTAAGTCGAGGGGCGTGACGCGAGCATGCCGTTGCCCACAAGGCTTGCATTTAAATCGGGGTGGATAGAAAGTGAACCGATAGTCACGAGCTGATTCGCGGGGCACACTTGCTCGTTGTCGCGCGAGCTTGCTCTTGTTGACGTATGTTGGTTCTTGAGCAACAAATCTTGAATCCAAGATGATGACTTCCTCGAAGTTTGGCGAGTGCGGTGTGAATCCGGGGAGTATCAATCCGGGGAGTATCAATCCGGAGTATCAATCCGGAGTATCAATCCAAGGGGCTCGACGAGGATGTGAACACCACAGCACAGGAAGCACGCATGGGTTTCCAGCAATGGCTGTTCTTTTTCGTCGCCTCAGCGTTTTGCTTTTAAGAGTTCTTGCTCATGTAGCGCCCGGTGTGCTCAAGAGTGATGTTCTTCACTTGACTGTTGCCAGCGAGGGTGAGTTAGGAGTTGCAATAGGTTTACTTTTTTTGCTTACGCGTTGGTTCATTTGCTTACGCGTTGGTTCATTTGCTTACGCGTTGGTTCAATTGATCGTGGGGCGGATGCTGGTTCGTTTGGGAACCTGGGTTGTGGTCGCAGTTGCTGCGATCCTTGTCGCGCTGGGGTGATCATTGTCGCGCTGGGGTGATTGTTGCTTGCCTCGAGCGACAGCATTTTCGTTGTGGTGTGCGGCCGTTTCCTTCGAGGCCTTGGAAGCTCTTTGGTTTGTCGCGGGGGCAGCTATTTGGCACTGGTGTGGTTCCCACGATATCCTCCCCGGAATTACTGTGGCGATGAAAACACTTGGTGGCCGTGGCGCACAGGATACGCATTCCCTGATCGCCAAGAAGATGCCTCGCGGAGGTGGGTTTGGCAGACGCCATTGTTTTTTACACAGTGGTTGGGATCGCGATTGCCATATTGTCGTGGTGTCTCGTTCCATGTCGTCCCGTTTGGGGCATTCGCTTGATCAAGAAATGCCATTTGCGAACCTGGCCTTTTGAGCCGATGCTGCTTCGTATGGCGAGCAATCGTCAGTTGTGGCTGATTTCACTCGCTGTAGCAGGACTTTGTCTACCGATTTCATTGATTTGTGATTGTGGGGGCGTTACGTCCCTGAAGCTTGAAACAGGATTCGCTACCAGGTGGGCTAGGCGTGCAGCAACATTCGTGTTCATCGCGACTTCCGCTAAGGCGGCAGTCCATGGCAATATCGCTGGAGACCAGATTGCTGCAGATGGCGAAAATTGTCTCATTGCTTGTCTCGTTCGGCCACTTGCTAAAGAGTTTTGGCTGGTCTGAATGGCTCGTTGGATTTACTTGCGCAGTGTGTGCTGGGTGCCTTCTGGATTGGCCGATTCTCATCGTCATAGCTGGGCTGATTTTTCAAGCACATGAGACTTTGCGTAGCTGTTCAAATGCACACATGAATGCGGCTCTGTCCCGATTTTCTGGTTTTTAACAGTAAAAAACGACATTGAACGATGTAATGGTCAGTAACTTGGATGGCTCACCACGCGGCAACGATGGGTTTGTCGTGGTTGGGCTGGCGTCAAAAAATCGGTGGGCGACCGATAACTCTCAGAAAAAATACAAAAATCGCTAATAAGTCCACCCGTTACGGGTCTTCTCTGTGAGCGAGGAGATTTTCTTTTCAAGCGAAGCTCCACCGATAGAACCAACTGGATTCATGTTGCATCGGAATCCCCGAGTGATAACGACTAACGACAAGTGCCCTGATCAAGGGACACTGCAGTCGCTGTTTGAATCCGAAGAAACACCTTTGCTGCGTTATGCATTTTCATTGGTGCGAAGAAGGGCGGTGGCAGAAGAGATTGTCCAGGAAGTATTTTTGCAGTTGCATGTCAAGTGGAAGGATGTGGAATCCCCGCGTGCATGGCTTTATCGCAGTGTTCGAAACAAGGTTTTCAACTACATGCGTGACAATCGACGCGAAACAGTAGAAATGTCTGCACCAGAGGTCGAGGGACTGAGTAACGGATCCGACACCCCGCTGGGTGTGTTGTCAAAACTGGAAGCGGTGGAGGTGCTTCATGAAATGATCGACTCACTTCATGAAGCAGACCGTGAGCTGGTTCAGTTGAAATTCTTTGACGGTTTGAAGTATCGCGAAATTAGTGAGAGAACCGGTCTCAGTGTCGGAAATGTGGGTTACCGACTGCATCACATACTCAAAGAGCTGGCTGGCAAATTGCAGCCACTCGGGACGGACGTGAATCCATGAACGACGAATCAAGCCGCTCAGGTCTTACATCTGCGCTTGAGGCTCGTATTGTTGCACTATTGCTTGGCGAAGCTTCTGATTTCGAACGGGATGAACTTGAACGTCTAATGGAGGAACGGCAGGAGGTCAGTGACTTCAGGAATCAGATGCAGGTTGTGTACGGATTGCTTGAGCATGCTGCTGGCGATACGCCATTGGCTTTGGAAAGTGAAACCAGGGCAGGACAGATTCGCGATGACAGCGCTGAGTCAGAATGGAAGTTAAGCGGTGGCAGGAGAGCATCAGTGCTTGCTTTACTCGCGGATTCAAGTTTGAGGGAAGCGGGCTCAGCCATTGATGCTGATGGTGATAGGGAGGTTGAGTATCAGTCAGACGAAGTGGATACCACTTCTGGTTTGGTGAGCCTTAAACCGTTATTGATTGACGAAAAAATGGGACCTGTAGCAGCGAAGATGATGCAGGCCTTCCCAGTGCGGCTGGTTGCTGAGTATCGGGTGTGGGCGTCTGCGGTATGCTTGTTATTTGTTTTTGGAGTCGCCGTCTTATGGCTTGGTTCATCAGTCGACTACGCTCCCACAGACAGTCGCATCGTGATGGACTCGGAATGGCAAGAACAGTCTCCAGCGGTAGCAGATTTTGAGTCCTACTCATACGCTGGACCCCCGGCAGGTGCCGATCGGACACCGTCACCTAGGGGGACACCCCAGCCCAGTGCTGCTCCCATGGGTGATGAGAGAGCCTGGTTTGATCAAGCTGAAGCTAAAAGTTCCGGTGAGGACGATGCGGTTTACGATGCAAAGCCGGAACGACCGCAAGCCTATGAGACTTTGGAAGGAGAGGTGCTGGAAAACGAGCCATCTCAACAGATGAACAAGAGACTTGATGCAGACCAAAACGACGGGGGAAATACAAACGCAGCAGCAAGCCGAGGCAGGATACGAGGCTTTTTGGACATTGATCAGGACATCGTTGAACCGGAGGAAGCTGAGTCCTTATCGGTTAACGGTCGATTGAATCGAGACGCAGCTGAGAAATCGTCAGGATTTGGTTTCAATTCATCAGCGACGGAAGCCGCTGAAGCTCAGCAAGCCAGAAGTCAATCAGCATCGACGCGGGCGCCTGCAGCGGTCCCCCAAAGTGATTTGTTTTTCTCCGGGGTGGAGCAGTCGAATCGTGCAAGCCGGAGCTCGGGTGAGCCTGGTCAGGCAGAAAAGCAGAACCAGCCGCTCGTTGCGAACGAGACTGTTGTCGATGGCCTGGCGAACGGTGTGTATCAAAGTGGGCAAAACCAGGCTGGCGAGGGCTTCGGTGGAGGCGGTGGTGGCTTCGGTGGCATGGGGGGCGGTGGCATGGGTGGCAAGGACGGTGATGGCAAGGACGGTGTGATCTTGGGCGACATCGATGGTGGCAGCTTGGGGGGCGGCATGGATAGTGAGATGGGCATGGACATGGGAGGTGCCACTGCAGAGAGCGGAAAGAACCGTGGTTCTTACCGGGGTGAAGCATTTGATGGGGAACAACGATTTGGTGACAAGCTGCAGCGACAGTCAGCCGAGCGAGTTCTAGAACAAAGTTTAAAATTGAAACGAGGCGAGATCGCCTCTGGTGTAGCTGATCCCTTCGGTGGGAATGTCAATGAATCGAAAGTGAGTAGGAAGGACAGCCGAGGGGGCAGGCCATCGAGTGGAGTTCCGACGCTAAGCCAGCCAGCACCCTCCGTCAGTGGTCCAGGTCCGGGGCTACTTGGCTTTGGTGAAGCTGATGCAAGTGGAGGAAAAATCCTGCAGGAACACAGCAAGCGTGTCTCCGGGGTGGGTTCGAATGCCGCACGGTTCAAAGAACGCGAAGCTAACAGTGAAATTGAAAATAGTGAGATAGTATTCGGTGGAATTGCCAAACTCGATGCCAAGAAGGCGAAAGACGCACTGAACAAAGATTCTGCCAAGGAGTCTGCCAAGACCAGGAAACTTGCCATTCTCGGAAAAAAACCTGCCAGGCAAACTTCCGTTCCCACTGAGTTTTCTGAACTCGATGCTGGTGAAAATGGTTTCTCGACATTTTCATTGCATGTCAGCGATGTCTCTTTCAAGTTAGCGCTGGCTGCATTGAACAAAGGCGAATGGCCGGATGCCAGCCGTGTTCGAAGTGAGGAATTTCTGAATGCATTTGATTACGGTGATCCAATGCCGACTCAGAACGAGCGAGTCTCCTGTCGAATTGAACAGTCGATCCATCCATTTCTTCAGCAACGCAATTTGTTGCGTGTGGCGATGCGGACTGCAGCGGCAGGCAGATCCAGCAGTACACCGCTCAGGTTGACGTTCTTGCTT